>JADYXV010000233.1 GCA_020853995.1 Novosphingobium sp. | reverse complement strand
GGTTGCCCACGGCCTGTTCAAGGCCTGGTTGTTCCTCGGCTCGTCGGGCACCGTCTCAACCGCTCCGGTTGGTCGCAAAGGCTTGTCGCGCCCCGCCCCTGCCATCATCGCGCTGATTGTGCTCGTTATCATGGGCTGGGCAATCACCACCAGCGCCGCATCTGCGCTTCTGCCGCTCGGCCTTGCGCTGACCGCCTTGCTTGGTGCGCTGACCGTGGCGATGGGCAAGAACGGACGTAACGCAGGCCACAGCTTGCACAGTCTGGCGGTTGTGGCGGTGCCTCTGGTGCTGATCGCATTCAATGCCGCTGCCCTTGCCGCACTTGGCACGGTCCAGGCCAATGCCGCCGCCCCGCTTCTGCCACCACTCGCCCAGTTTGCGCTGCTCTCGCTGCTGCTTGGCGCATGGGTCATCCAGCAGCGCATCGGTTCGGGCGAACACGCCCTGCACCCCGCCATCGTTGCGCGCCTGCTGCATGTAGGTGCCCCCACCCCTGCCCTCACACCAAACGCCCTTTCCACTGGTCCGAAGGATTAAGCCGATGCACGCCAAGACCGGAACGCTCGCCGCCAATATCTCTGGCCACCCCGCAGCCTTTGTCGATCATGCCGAAACCCGTGCCGAACTTTCCGCGCTGCTGGATATTGCCGCGCAAACCGTTGCCCCGCTTTGGCCGCTGGACAGCGCGATTGCGGTCAACCCGCTGTCGGGCTTTGAAGACCTGCCGTTCGAACAGGCCATCAGCGAGGCAGGCGCGCTGTTTGGTGCACGCGGATCGCTATCGCTGGCACAATGGCGCGTGCTGGCCGCAGATGGCCGGATTGATTACGTGGCCTTGCGCAAGGCGGCCGTGGCCGCGCTTGGCGGTCTGGACACCGCATTTGAATCGCTTGGTCCCGATCTTACCGCCTATGACCTGCTGCTTGCACGGCTGAACGAACTCCCGATTAAAGATGGGCCGGTTAAAGATGGGCCGGTTGATGATAGCAGGTCTGGCGGCCGCCAGCTGGCACCCGGTGTTGCCGTGCTGACCCGCTGGATCGCCGCGTTCTTTGACCGCAAGGCAGCGCTCCCCTTGCAGGGCCGTGAACGCGGGCTGTACCATTGCGTTTCGCAAAGTCTGGCCCATGATCCTGCGCTGTTGCGGCTGACGGACAAGACAGGCGCGACGCTGATTGCCAAGGCCCCTGCCGACCCGCTGGAACTGATCGGCATTGCCATGCGGCGCGCAGACATTGCGCCCGATGACCGCATTACATGGCTGCGCGGCCTTGTTGCCACTCTGCCCGGTTGGGCTGGCCATCTGCGCTGGCGCAATGAACATGGCGGCGTTGCTGCCTGTGCCGGTGCGCCCGCGACAATGACAGACCTGGTGGCGCTGATCGCGCTGGTGCAAAGCGCAACCGGCGCAGACCGCATCACGCCCGCAGCAAAGCCCGTTGTTGACACCACAATTGCGCTATTGGGCCACTTCGGTCTGCCCGCCAATGCCGCCGGAACATGGACGGAGGAGGCCCGCGCCCGGTTGGCCCATGTCGCCAGGATGGATGAAACCGCGCTTGGCCTGATCTTCCAGCAAGCCGCAGAAGCCAGCTATCTTTCCACCATTGCGCCCAAACTTGAACAGGCCTCGCAGTGGCGGGAATTGAATGTCGAGCGCCCGCAAGCGCAACTGGTGTTCTGCATCGATGTGCGTTCGGAACCGATGCGCCGCGCGCTTGAGGCACAGGGCGCTTATGCAACGCTTGGCTATGCCGGGTTCTTCGGACTGCCCATCGCGATCACCCCCGCCTGTGCCGCGCCGACGCGCAACCAGTTGCCGGTGCTGCTATCGCCTTCGCATGTGGTGCCCGAACGCGCGGTGCCGGGGCGTGAGGCGCAGGCCGATGCCATGCTTTCGCGCCATGCCGCGCTGGGTGATGCACAGGCCATGCTGGATGCCACCAAAGGCGGCGCAACCGGCTTTGCCACAGCTGAGGCGACAGAGCCGCTTGCCGCAATCGCCATGCTGGCCCGCACGCTGGCACCGCGCCTGACCGACCGGTTGCGGCGCGCGGTGGTGGGCGAGCGCGGGGCGGTACTGACGCCCACGGCCTGCAATGATCACGATCCGGCCTTCAGCCTTGATCAGAAGGTCGCCTATGCAAAGGGTATGTTCGCGCTGACCGGATTGACCGGGGCAACGGCGCGACTGGTGGCGCTGGTCGGCCACGGTGGCTGCACCACCAACAATGCCTTTGCCGCCAGCCTTGATTGCGGCGCATGCGGCGGCCACCCCGGCGGCCCCAACGCACGGCTGATGGCGGGCATCCTGAACGATGCCGATGTGCGCGCAGGCCTTTCCGCGCAAGGCATCGCCCTGCCGCAAGACACGTGGTTCATTGCCGCCCAGCACGATACCACGCAAGACATCGTCAGCGTGTTTGACCGCCAGTTTGTGCCCGCCAGCCACAGGGCGGATCTTGAACAGCTTGAACGCGCGCTGGTCCGTGCAGGTGCTTTGGCACGCGAGGAACGCGCCAAGGCGCTGGGGCGCGGTGCGGATGATTTGCTGACAGGAGCGGCCCATTGGGGCGAGGTGCGGCCTGAATGGGGTCTTTCGGGCAATGCTGCCTTCATCGTTGCCCCACGCACGATGACCAAGGACATCGATCTTGGCGGCAGCGCCTTCCTGCACAGCTATGACTGGCGGCAGGACGAAGACGCCAGTGCCCTCACCGCGATCATGACCGCACCGATGATTGTCGGGCAATGGATCAACAACCAGTATCTGTTCTCGACTATCGACAACCAGGCTTATGGCGCGGGCGACAAGACTACCCAGAACGTCGTCGGCGGGTTTGGCGTGGTACAAGGCAGCGGCGGTGATCTGTGCACCGGCCTGCCGCGTCAATCGCTGTTCCGCGATGATGGCACGCCTTATCACACCCCGCGTCGTTTGTGTGTGATCATCGCGGCCCCGCTGCAACGGGTTCAGGACATCGTGCTGGCCCATGATGCAGTGGGCAAGCTGGTAGAAAACGGCTGGATCAACCTGGTCGTGATCGACCCCATCAAGAACAAGGCCCACAACTGGGTGCGCGGCGATTGGGTTGCGCGGCAGATGTAGGCACGGAAAGGCTCTGCCCCTTTTTGCAAAGGGAAAGGGGTGGAGCCACCTCGCTCAGGCCGATGAATCAGGCCAGTGAATCAGGCCAGTGGCGCAAGCCCTGTCAGCACCATCCGCACCAGATCGGCCTGTCCCGCAGCGCCGGTCTTGCCGTAAATCCGTTTCGAATAATTGCGCGTCGTTTCCACCGTCAGGCCCAGTTCCGTTCCCGCCTCGACCAGCGGCTCTCCGCATGACAACGCCTGCGCCAGTGCAGCTTCACGCGATGAAAGCCCATGCACGGCCTGCAACACTTGCGCCCCTTCGCCAGGGTCTTCGCGGCTATCTGTCCGCAAAACGCCGATAATCTGTGGCCGCGCCGCCGCTTCGGACAAGTGCAGATCGGCGCGCCGCAACAGCAGATCGATCCCGCGCCGGGCATCAATCCGCACCACCTGCACGCCCCCACCGCGATCGTCAGTCAATGCCGCACAGGCCTGTTCCACCGCGCGCGCAGCTTCGGGCAATAAGGCCAGCCTGCGCCCTGCCCGCTGCCCCGGCTCTGGCGTGAAGGACAGCATCGCTTCAGCTTTTGCATCAGCTGCCATAACCCGTCCGCCGCCATCCAGCGCAATTTGCCCGATGCCCATACGCGCAAGTGCCGATTGCGCCATTGCCGCTTGCAACCGTTGCGCATTCAACGCCACCAGCATGCGCAACGCCGATGCCATGTGCGGCGCAATGGCCGACAGGGTTGCCACGGCGGCAGCCGAAAAATCCTCACGCAGGCGCACCAGCACCAGCCATGCGTCCGCTGCACCGCCTGCGCTGATGCGCAACCAGCGGGCATAACGGATGCCCATTTCTTCCAGCGCCGCCCGCTGCACTGCCAATTGCGCCGGATCATCGTAATCCAGCATTTCATCGAGCGAATAGACCCGTTCCGGCCGCAAACGCCCGAAAGGATGCAGGCGCAATGCACGGAGCCGCTGGAAATCCAGACGCGGTTCATGCGCAGCGCGCGGCGACATCACGTGGAGGACCGCCGATTCCTGATCCAGTGCTGCATTAGCCAGATCGACGAACATGAACGCCCGCCGCGCGCCCGCTCGCGCCACCAGATTGCGCATGAAGACCCCAAACGGCGGCTCTTCCTGAATCCCTTCGATCAAGGGCAGATAAAGCTCGCGCTGGTCAGCAGAAGTCGAAACCATGACTTACGCTCCCATGTGGGAGCGCGCTCGTCAAGCGTTGGGGTCACGTCATGCTGAAACAAGTTCAGCATGACGGAGTTTAGAGCCTAAGCTGCCGAAGGGGAATTCGTTGCAGCAGGGTGGGCAATCAGCCTTCGCCCAAAGCCGCGATTTCGGCCAGCACCATCGCGGCGTGTTCGGTCCGGCAGATCAGCAGATCGGGCATGTAGGTATCGGCCTGGTTATAGACCAGCGGCGAACCATCGATGCGCGAACAGTGCAGGCCGTGCGCCAGCGCCACGGCCACCGGCGCGCAGGAATCCCATTCATATTGTCCGCCCGAATGCAGATAGATGTCCGCATCGCCAAGAATGACGGCCATTGCCTTGGCACCGGCGCTGCCCATGGGCACGAGTTCTGCCCCCAGTTTTTCAGCCACGGCAACCGCTTCACGCGCAGGGCGGGTGCGGCTGACGACCATGCGCAATTTTTCCGGCGCTGGCGGCACTTCTTGCGGCTGATCGGTGCGCAGGACAAGGCCGGCACCCGGCAGCGCCACGGCACCAATACTGGCCACGCCGTCAATCGCCAGCCCGACATGGACCGCCCAGTCGGCCCGCGCTTCACCATATTCGCGCGTGCCGTCGACCGGATCGACAATCCACGTGCGGGCAAAGGTCAAGCGGTCAAGGTTGTCCTTTTCCTCTTCGGACAGCAGGCCATCATCGGGACGCTGTTC
Organism: Novosphingobium sp.; assembly: GCA_020853995.1. Classification (GTDB taxonomy): domain Bacteria; phylum Pseudomonadota; class Alphaproteobacteria; order Sphingomonadales; family Sphingomonadaceae; genus Novosphingobium. The sequence goes on along the minus strand of JADYXV010000233.1, from coordinate 3,397 downwards.
ACGCAAGGCGTGGACCAGAAATTCATTGGCAGCAGCATCCCCTGCCTTGCCCAGCGGTTTGGGACCAAACACGCCACTTTCGCGCACCGTTACCAGCAGGCGTCCGGCATAATCGGCAAGATGGGCAGCAAGTTCAGCGTCAGTCATCAAGGCATCCTTTTAAAGCGCTTAGACCCCCTCCCTTGCCCAACCACACATGCAGCAAAGCTCCCATACAGGAGCAAGCGCTATCCCCCACGTGAAACAGGGATCAGCGCGCCCGAAATGTTGCGCGCACCGGCACTTGCCAGAAACACGATCACTTTTGCGAGCGACGCGGGCTGAACCCATGTTGCGAAATCGGCATCCGGCATATCGGCGCGGTTGGCGGGTGTATCGATGATGCTGGGCAGTACGGCATTCACGGTGCAATCGGTGCCTGCCAATTCGGCGGCAAGGCTTTCGGTCAGTTTGTGGACGGCGGCTTTTGATGCCGCATAAGCGCCCATGCCCGCGCCTGCCACCAGCGCCGATCCTGCGCCGATGTTGACAATGGCCGCGCACGCCGTGGTGCGCATTGCTGGCAGGGCAGCGCGCGTCATGTTCGCGCAAGTCATTGCATTCATGGCAAACATGCGCGACCATGTATCGGGTCCGCCATCGGCCAGCGGCTCCCATACAAAGCCGCCAGCCACATTGACCAGGACATCGATGCCGCCCTGCACACCGGTCACTTGCGCCACGACTTTGGCAGCGGCATCTGCATCGGTCAGGTCAACCCCGCCAATATCCAGGCCACCGGGGTTTTGATCTGCTGCGGTGGCCGCAAAGTCCACCCGCGCTACGCGGTCACCATTATCGCGGAAAGCCTGCGCCACGGCACGGCCCAAAATGCCAAATCCCCCGGTCACAATGATCGAACGCATGCTACTCTCCATCCAGTCAGATTTGCACCATCCGTGCGGGATCAGGCCAGCAGCGTCAACCATGCGCGCAAGCCGTGCAATAATGCGCCCCGGCGATAGATCATGCGCGCGGTCCACTGCAATTTCAGGGCATTGATATGAATTGTCTGCGCCGATTGATCAATTGAAGGTTATCGGTTATTAAGTATGGAATATACCTTCAAAAAGGCGCGTCATGGCCGAATCCAATTCAATAGTGAGCCAGATAGGCGATCTTGCTTCGGCGGGTGAACGCATGATTGAACGCCTGCGCCGCAAGGCTTTCCTGCCGGAAAGCCGGAAAGAGCTTAGCGTGCGTTACGGCATTGCGGAAGCGGCGCAATTGCTGGGCTGTTCCACGAATCGCATTCGCATGGCCGAAGACGATGGCCGCCTGCCCCCGCCGCCTGCTGGCGAAAACGGGCGCCGCCTTGGCTATTCGATGACCGACATGTTGCGCATGCGCGAAGTGCTGGGTGCTTCGCCTGCCCGCGCATCGGGCGATGTACCGGCGATCATCGCGGTGCAGAATTTCAAGGGCGGGGTGGGAAAATCCACCGTCACTACGCATCTGGCCCACTATTTCGGGGTGCAGGGTTACCGCGTTCTGGTGGTTGATTGCGACAGCCAGGCCACCACAACCACGCTGTTCGGCTTCAATCCGCACTTCAACATCACGCGCGATGAAACGCTTTATCCCTATCTTTCGATCGATCCGACCCAGACCGACCTGCTTTATGCCGTAAAGCGCACGCCCTGGCCCAATGTCGATCTGATCCCGTCGAACCTTGAACTGTTCGATGTGGAATACGAACTGGCGGCATCGGGCGCAGATGGCCAATCGGTGCTGGCCGCGCGTTTCCGCAAGTTGAAGGCGGGCTTGCAGGATATGGCCCGCGATTACGACGTGGTGATCCTTGACCCGCCCCCGGCCCTCGGCACGATTTCACTCGCCGTGATGCAGGCGGCAAACGCCTTGCTGGTGCCATTGGCGGCAACCACGCCCGATTTCTGCTCGACCGTGCAATTTCTCTCGATGATGGATCAGGTCATCGCGCAATTGATCGAAGCTGGCATCGCGGTTGATTACACATTCGTCCGCCTGATCTGCTCGAAATTCGATGGTGGCGATCCCAGCCACGAAATGGTGCGTACGATCATGGAACAGACGTTCGGCCCTGCCCTGCTGCCCGTGCCGATCCTTGAAAGCGCCGAAATCAGCCATGCAGCGCTGCGAATGATGACGATTTACGAGCTGGAGAAGCCCATCGGCACCCCGCGCACACACAAACGCTGCAAGGCCAATCTGGACGAAGCCCTGGGTCAGATCGAACAGCTGGTCCGCGCCGGATGGGGCCGCGTGGCCCCCGCGCGGGAAGAGGATGTGATCCATGCGTGATGCTGGTTTTTCCTGTTCGCCCTCTTTCCTACACACATATGTTCCACATATGTTCCGCTCTTCCCGATTCGAGGTGAGCCATGGCGCGTAAGCAGTCTGATTATCTTGCTGCATTGCTGGCAGATGAAGTCATTGAATCTGAACCGGAAACTGCGGCCACATCAGATACAGTGGCTGAAGAGGCCCCTGCCCTTCCCCGCCATGACCGGATGCGCGGCACCACGTTGCTGGGCCGTGAATCGGCGCTGGCGCGCGTCGCCAGCGGCGAAGTGCGGCAGGTTACCCAATTGCTGCTTAACCCCGACCGGGTAAGAGTGTGGACAGGCAATGCGCGTTCGTACCAACACTTGTCCAAGGAATCCTGCGCCGAGCTGATTGATTCCATCATCGCTGAAGGGGGTCAGAAAGTGCCCGCGGTGGTGCGCCGTGTCGAAGGCGATCCGCATCATGATTTTGAAGTCATTGCAGGCACACGCCGCCATTGGTCAATTTCATGGCTACGCGCCAACTCCTACCCCGAAATGCAGTTCGTTGCGCAAGTCGTTGCACTGGATGACGAAGCGGCCTTCCGCCTCGCCGATCTGGAAAACCGCGCGCGCAAGGACGTGTCTGATCTGGAACGCGCGCGCAATTATGCTCAAGCCCTGCAGGATCATTACGGCAACCACATGACCCGGATGGCAGAACGGTTGAAGCTGTCAAAGGGCTGGCTGTCCAAAATGCTGAAAGTGGCCAGTATTTCAGACATTGTGCTGGAAGCCTTTGCCAGCCCTGCCGACGTGCAGTTGAAACCGGCCTATCCGCTTGCACAGGCGATGGAGGACCCGGTTGCGGCACCGGCCATCATGCGCGAGGCCCGCAAGATTGCGCGGGAGCAGGAGGAGCGGCGGATAAAGGGGCAAAACGCCATTGCATCGGCCGAAGTCATCGCCCGGCTGTTAGCAATCAAGACACAACCAAACCAGACGACGAAAACCGCACAGGTTTATTCCGGACCGCTCGGCCGCCCGGCAGTGACCGTCCAGTCCGCCAACCGGCAAGGTGTGACATTGCGCCTGCATGCAGGTTCCGGCGT
>JADYXV010000232.1 GCA_020853995.1 Novosphingobium sp. | reverse complement strand
GCGTATGCAAGCCGCGATGGACAAGACACTGGCCGAATTGTGGGCCAAGCGCACGGAGCGCTCTGTGGTAAAGACACCGCAAGAAGCGCTGATCCTTGCCTCGATTGTCGAGAAAGAAACCGGCAAGCCTGATGAGCGGCGGATGGTGGCGGGTCTTTATTCCAACCGCATGCGCCAAGGTATGCTGTTACAGGCCGATCCCACGATTATTTATCCAATCACCAGGGGCAAGCCGCTAGGCCGCCGCATCCGCCAATCCGAGATTCAGGCGGTCAATGGCTACAACACCTATACGATGGTCGGCCTGCCAAAGGGGCCGATCACCAACCCTGGACGTGATTCGATTGCCGCCGTGCTTGATCCGGAAGAGACAAATGCCCTGTTTATGGTGGCAGATGGCACCGGTGGACATATTTTTGCAGACACGCTGCAGGAACATAATTCCAATGTTGCCAAATGGTTCGCCCTACGAAAGGCGCGCGGCGACATGTAAATCGCCTGAATTTTACTCCAATGTGGTGAAATTCCCTATTATCGTTAACGTATTTTCCCTAAGGGTTATTCCGGAGGCACGGGGCGCGGCGTTTACGCTTCGCCCGGGATCCTGGGAACATTACGGCTCTGCCGGATGAACTGTGAAAGCGGTTCGCCACGGCTCTGCCGAATGTTCCCGCAAATCCCTCCAAACCACCAAAGTATGGCAAGCGCTTGCGTTTATAACGCGACATGCGAATGATGACACGGTGCAGCCTTCTGTTCCATATCGCGCGCCTTTGATCGTCACGGCCGAATTGCCCGGACCAGTGCAAGCGTGGGCCGATGGTTTGCGAAAGGCGCATTTCCCGCCCGAGCGTAATCATCTTGCAGCGCATGTGACCTTGTTCCACGCATTGCCCTTTCACGTGCTGCAGGAAGCCCGCGCGCTCCTTTCGCGGCTGGCTGCGCAAACTGCGCCGGTGGAAGCGCGGCTTAACGGAATCATGGACCTTGGAACCGGCACGGCTCTCCGCATAGATTGCCCTGCCATGCTGGAGTTGCGTGAGGAGATTGCGGACCATTTCCATGGCCTGCTGACACAACAGGACGATCACGTTCCGCGCCTGCATGTGACCGTGCAGAACAAAGTCCTGCGCAAAGACGCCATAGACCTACAAATGAGCCTTCAGGCGACGTGTGTGGTGCACCCCTTCACCTTTGCGGGTTTGGCGCTGCATCACTATCTGGGCGGCCCTTGGAGCGATGCCGGGCGCTGGCCGTTTCGCGGGGCAAGGCGGGGCCGACGTTAGGCCGCTTGCACTTTGCGCTGTCCGGGAGCATCTGGCGGCAAGATGACACAACAACCCGAATGGTACTCGCGCGGAAGGCAACACGTCTGGCTGCCCTATACCCAGATGCAAACCGCACGCGCGCCGTTGCCGGTTGCCTCGGCCAAAGGCACACGACTTACGCTGGTTGATGGCCGTGAACTGGTGGACGGCATTTCCAGTTGGTGGGCCACGGTCCACGGCTATCGCCATCCGCACATCGAAGCCGCCGTCCAGCGCCAGTTGCAAACGTTGCCGCATGTCATGCTCGGCGGGTTGGCGCACGAACAGGCCTATATTCTGGCCGAACGGCTGGCTGCCATGTTGCCGGGTGATCTCGATCACGTGTTCTACAGCGATTCCGGTTCTGTCGCGGTGGAAGTCGCCATGAAAATGGCAGCGCAATTCTGGCTAAACCAGGGCCAGCGCCGCGTCAAATTCCTGTGTTTTCGAGGCGGCTATCACGGCGACACTTTCGCCACGATGAGCGTGTGCGATCCGGATGAAGGCATGCACAGCCTGTTCAAAGGCGCGTTGCTTGAACAACTGGTCGTCGATTTGCCCCGAAACGCCGCTGAAGAGGCCGCCTTGGGAGAATTGCTGGACAGGCATCGCGGCGAGCTTGCCGGGATCATAGTGGAACCGTTGGTGCAGGGGGCAGGTGGTATGGTGTTCCACGATCCATTCACCCTGCAAGCCTTGCGCCGGTTGGCTGATGCGCATGACCTTTTGCTAATCTTTGACGAGATTTTCGTTGGGCTTGGGCGTTTGGGCGATGCCATGTTCGCATGCCAGATTGCCGATGTGCAGCCCGATATTGTCACGCTCTCCAAAGCACTGACCGGTGGCACACTGCCGCTTGCTGCCACAATCGCCAGTGCGCGGATTTACGAAGGGTTTTTGTCGGACGACCCGCTGCGCGCACTGATGCATGGGCCGACATATATGGGCAACGCAATGGGCTGCGCTGCGGCCAATGCCTCGCTCGATCTGTTCGAACAGGAACCAAGGTTGGCTCAATCATGTGCGATTGGCCGGCAGTTGGATCGCCTGCTTGCTCCGGCCAGAGGCATTGCGGGCGTGCGCGATGTGCGCGTGCATGGGGCGGTTGGCGTAATCCAGTTGGACAGCGCCGCACCGGCAGACCGCCTGTCCGCCGCCTGTATTGCCAGAGGCGTATGGCTGCGTCCTTTCCGGGATATTCTTTACACTACGCCACCCCTGATCAGCAGCGAAGCCGACATCGCACAGATCGCCGCTGCCATGGTCGATGCTGTAAGTGAATGGAGCCATGACACCCGAAGCTGACCCCTCACATGGAATTCCCTGGCCGCGCCTGGAAAAAACGGTTGCCTAGCGCCCCACCCCTAGTTAAAGGCCGCCCCTGCCCAAGGGCACGCCGCTTTAGCTCAGTCGGTAGAGCACATCATTCGTAATGATGGGGTCAGAGGTTCGAATCCTCTAAGCGGCACCACCTTTTTGACATTGCCACTTAAGACCTGCGCAATTGCCACTTAAGCGCAGAATGGCACCAAAAAGCCCGGCGCGATGCAAACCGGCCGGGCTTCGATATCTGTGACGTGCCTGCTCAGATGAGAGAGAGCGCCTTCAGCCCGTCTTCTCTCAGCCATCCGAAGTCGTCATATCGCGGATAACCAGCGTGTTTTAATTGCGCCTCAAGTGGTTTGGCGTGGATCCCACATCGTGCAACCATTTCTGTCAGAGTGATTTTTCGGCGCGCGAGATCCAGGATTGTTGTCCAATCCATTAGCCACTTCCCGTTTGGCTCCGGCTGACAATCCAGTGATTGAACATGTTTCAGCGGGAGGTTGAGAATTTCGACCGCATCACGTTGGGAACACTTTTCCGGCAAGATGCTCGGTTTTATCTCTTTCAGGTCCAACGATAGGAAATGAG
>JADYXV010000231.1 GCA_020853995.1 Novosphingobium sp. | reverse complement strand
GTGTAAGGCTGCGCTATGTGAACTGCCCGTTCGCGCCGTTCCTTGATACCTCTGAACAGAACGCTTGCGAGGGCAAGTGATGCAGCAGGTCATCGCCCTTATCGCGCCTGCATTCGGCATGAACCAGACGCTGCCATTGCCGATGATGCCGTTTCATGTGCTGGTAGATGGCGAAGCGCAAGACCCGGGCGCATTGGCACCGCAAGAAGCAGCCTTGCCCCAATCTGACGCTGCGGCGCAAGCTTTGCCCGGCGGTGAAACCGAAGCGGATGAAGCACTGATCGACGGTCGCCGCCGACCCGGTTTCAACAAACAGCTCCCTGAAAAGGTGGAGCAAGACAACCCCGGCGCTGTCGGTGCGCCACCGCCCGAGGCCTTTTACGACAAGTATGATGGCGAAGGCCCGATGGGCGATCTGGGCCTTGATGTCGGCGTGCCGGATCGCTGGCGCATCATGTCCTCGCTCTGCCCGAAAACGGACGCGGCGACAGGCAAGAAAGACCGGTCACTTTACACGCTGTTCCCCCGTCTGGAATTCGTCTGCCATCCGCAAACCGATCCGTTCCATCACAACCTGTTGAAAGGTGACAGGCCGCTGGCCAAGGGCAAACGCCCCGGTTTCCTGAAAGGTGTAGACTGGTTCATCATCGCAGGGGCCGTGTCCGACACGGTGGTCGAACCGCGCAGCTTCCCCATTCCGGTCGGCAACCAGACCACTGCCAACCCCAACGCCATTGACACATTCGGGCGCAGCAACAGCCTTGTCCTGTCGCAAACCTTCATCGCCAGTGTATCGCTGCTGAAGGGCATGACCGCGTTCAAACCGCCTGCCATCGAATACCGCATCGCCGTGGCGGCCAACATCAATCATGTGCAAGTGCCCGAACGGCGCGTGCTGTTTGTCGAACCATCGAAGGGCACACGCCGCACCGATGCGTTCATTGGCTTGCAGGAAGCCTTCATTGATTATCACATCGGCAAATATGATTCCAAACGCTACGACTTCATCAGCGTTCGTGCGGGCATTCAGCCGATGCAGTCTGATTTTCGCGGGTTCCTGTTCAACGACAACCAGCTTGGCATCCGCCTGTTCGGCAACCGCGATAACAACCGCTTCCAGTTCAATCTGGCGGCGTTCTGGCGCTTGGAGAAAGAGACCAATTCGGGCCTGAACGATGTGAGCCAGTCACCGCGCAATGATTTTGTGCTGATGGCCAATCTCTATCGGCAGGATTTTCCGGTCGTCGGCCTCACAAGCCAGATATCCGCAACGTACAACATGAACCGCGAACGTAGCGATGTTCACGTTGATACCAACGGCTTCCCCGTGCGTCCCGCCTTGCTGGGCGATTTGCGGGGGCGCGAATATGATGTGGTGTACCTCGGCTATGCGGCAGATGGCCGGATCGGGCGGATCAACCTGACGGGGCAGGTCTATGCCGCGCTGGGCAAGGACCGGAACAACTTCCTGACCAGCCAGCCCGCCAATATCAAGGCCTTCATGGCGGCAGCCGAACTCAGCTATGACATTGACTGGACCCGTATCCGCTTGTCCGGCCTGTGGGCTAGTGGTGATAAAGACCCCTACGATCAGACCGAAGGCGGCTTTGACGCAATATTTGAAAACCCGCAGTTTGCAGGGGCCGATACCAGCTACTGGATCCGACAGACGATCCCGTTTGCAGGCGGAGGCCGTGCGATTTCGGTCAATGGCCGCAACGGCATTCTCAATTCGCTGCGGTCCTCCAAAGAGCAGGGGCAATCCAATTTCACCAACCCCGGCACGATCCTGCTGGGGGTGGGCACAGATTTCGATCTGACGCCGCAATTGCGCGTATCGACCAATATCAATCACTTATGGTTTGAAAACACCAAAGTCCTGCAAGTGCTGCGCAACGAAGGTTCGATCCCCCGCGGGATTGGCTTTGATGCTTCTGTATCTGCGATATGGCGACCCAAAGCTTCGCAAAACCTCGTGTTCCGCTTGTCAGGCGCGATGCTTGAACCCGGTCGAGGGTTTGACAACCTGTTTGCCCAACAGGGCAAGGCTAGCCGCTTCTACTCCGTCCTCGCCAATGCGACGGTGGCTTTTTGATGACCCAGCCCATGAAACTTCCGCGCCGTATCCGCAAACTACCGTTGGCCTGGGCCATCGCCGCGCTTGCTGCGCTGCTGGTGCCAAGCGCGCTTTACGCCTCGGGTGAGGAAATCGCGCAGAAGATCATGCACACCCGCGCCCCTGCCGCGCCGCGTGGCCAGCCGGGCGATACGGTGGAAGAGCAATGGGCCTTCGTTGAAAAGCAGAATGCCGGCTGCGTCAGTTGCCACACCAAAAGCGATCACAGCACGATGCACGCCAGCCCTGCCGTGGTGCTGACGTGTGTTGATTGCCACGGCGGCAATACCAAAGTGGTGGCTGACCGTTCGTGGAACGCCAATTCGATGGAATACATGGGCGCGTTGAAAGACGCGCACGTTCTGCCGAAATACCCTGTCGCGTGGGGCTGGCCATCCTCGGCCAATCCGCAGCGGTCCTATGCCTTGCTGGCCAAGGAAAGCCCTGAATTCATCCGCTTCGTGAATCCTTCGGACTACCGCGTGGCGCGCGATTCGTGCGGCGCGTGCCACATGTCGATCATCGAGGCGTCGGAACGTTCACTGATGACCACCGGCGCGATGCTGTGGGGCGGGGCGGCCTATAACAACGGCATCGTTCCGTTCAAGAATTACATGTTCGGTGAAAGCTTTACCCGTGCAGGCGAACCCGCGCTGCTCAAATCCGGATCGAAGGAAATCGGCCCCGATGGGAAGCCGATGTGGGGCACGGTAACCCCGCAGGAAAAGGCCCGCGGCGCGCTGCCGGTGATGTATCCCATGCCCAAATGGCACACCATTCCGCCCGGTGACGTATTCCGCGTGTTCGAAGACGGCGGTCGCACGATCAACCCGCAGTTTCCCGAAATCGGCCTACCCAATTCCACCGGCCTGATCCAGCGACTGGATGAACCGGGACGGCCTGATCTGAAGCAGTCCAACCGCGGTCCTGCTACCGGCCTGCGCGTGGCGATTCCGGTGCTGAACATCCACAAGACCCGCCTGAATGACCCGTTCCTGTACCAGATGGGCACGAATGACCAGCCGGGCGATTACCGCTCTTCAGGCTGTGCTGCCTGCCATGTGATCTATGCCAATGACCGCGAACCGCGCCACAGCCTGAACTTTGGCAAATGCGGCCGCGACGGACAAACGATCACGGCAGACCCCACGATCAACGCTTTGCGCGAAGGTCAGCACCGCAAGGGGGCCTATGGCTCGTACGATGCGGCCAAACAGGAGCATCACGACAAGGTGCGGGGCACCGTGCTGGGCGGCAAGCGCGGCTATCTGGGCGGCGACAAGACCGTTCCCGAACAGTCGGCAGACATGGAAGGTGATTGCGCCCGCGCGATCTCGTCAGCCGAACAGCTTGTCTATGCACCGGCCAAAGGCGTCGCTCCGCACGGCACGATGGACCATGAGAAGATGGATCAGGCCTCGGCCCACGCGCTGGCCGGACTGGACAGCAAAGGCCACGCCAAGCAGACTGACGATCACGCTCCAACCGGCCCTGTCGCCATGCAAGACCGTGAACGCGGCCACCCGCTGGTCCATGCCTTCACCCGCGCGATTCCCACTGCTCAGTGCATGAACTGCCACATGCACCAGCCCAATATCTTCCTCAATTCCTACCTCGGTTACACGATGTGGGATTATGAATCCGATGCCGACTCGATGTGGCCGGGGCCGGAAAACCGCGCTCCTCGCCCTGCCGGTATGTCGGACGCAGATTACGCCAAATACTTCAAAAAGCAGTTCCAGCCGACGATTGACGAACAGCGCGAAGTGCTCGACCGCAATCCCGAAGGCGCTTCTACGCGCGGGCTGTGGCGCGATGTCGAATTTCTGCGCAACGTCTATGATCTCAACAGCCAGACCAAAGACACCCAGTTTGCCGATTACCACGGCCACGGCTGGAACTTCCGCGCCATCCTGAAGCGCGATCGTCGCGGCAACCTGCTCGATGATGATGGCGATATGGCCACCTATGGCACCGACAAGGCGCACATCATCGATCCGGCTGACCCTGAAAAGTTCCGCAAAGCGGGCGAGGGCAAGTTCGTCGATGCCGGGCCGGACAACCCCGGCAAAGCGGTCCACATGATGGACATCCATGCGCAAATCGGCATGCAATGCGCCGATTGCCACTTTGCGCAGGACAGCCACGGCAACGGGCTGATCTATGGCGAAGTGGCCAACGCGGTGGAGATCGGGTGCAAGGATTGTCACGGCACGCCCGATGCTTATCCCACGCTGCTCACATCAAACCTCGCCGCGCCGGAAAAGGGCAACAACCTTGCACTGCTGCGCAATGCCGATGGCCAGCGCCGCTTTGAATGGTTCAATCAGGCTTATGGTCGCCGCGTTCTGGTGCAGCGTTCGATCATCGATCCCAAGCTTTCATGGGAAGTCAGCCTCGTCAAAGATTCGGTCGATGCGCGCTATCAGGGCACTATGGATGCTGCGGGCAAGCCGGTGTTCAATCCCAAGGCCGCCCGCGCCAAGCTGATGGCGAAATCGGCCTCGGATGATGGCGTTTACAAGTTTGGCACCGGCGTTGCCAAGGAAGCGCGCGCCCACCGTGACGATGATATGGCCTGCTTCACCTGCCACTTGTCGTGGACCACATCTTGCGCAGGCTGCCACTTGCCGATTGAGGCGAACTGGAAATCGGCCACGCACAAGTATGAGGAAGATTACACCCGCAATTACGCGACGTATAATCCGCAGGTTGCGCGCGATGACATGTTCCAGCTTGGCAAGCATCAGCGCAACAAATCATCGGGCAGTGATCCGGTTCAGTTCGATGCGGCAGGAAACCCGGTTTCGGGCAAGGCGATCACCGCGCCGATCCGCTCCACCTCGGCGCTGATACTGTCATCGACCAATATCAACCGCGAACGCATCTATGTGCAGCAACCGCCGATTTCTTCGATAGGCTATTCGTCACAGGCTTTTGCGCCGCACTTCCCGCACACTGTCCGCAAGAACGAAACGAAGCAGTGCACCGATTGCCACGTCAGCCAAGACGAGGACAACAACGCAACGATGGCGCAATTGCTGCTGCTCGGCACCAATTACGTGAACTTCGTCGGCATGAATGCATGGTTCGGCCTCGGCGGCGGGTTTGAAGCCGTGCGTGTTACGGAATGGGATGAACCCCAGGCCGTGATCGGATCTTACCTGCACCGCTATGCCTATCCCGATTACTGGAAACAGCACGTCGACAAGAACGGGCGCGAGCTGAAAAACTGGACGCGCGGCAAACCGTTTGACAGCAAGCTGTCGGGCGAAACCACCGGGCAGGAGCAATTCGCCAACGTGGTCGAAGGCACGAAGGATGCGGTGCGCTGCCTGCAAATGCGCGGCGAATACATGTTCGTGGCCGAAGGCAAGGGCGGCTTCCGCGCCTATGATATCGCCGCGATTGGTGACAAGGGCTTCTCCGAACGCATCGTTACCGCGCCGTTCTCCTCGCTCGGCCATGATACTCATGTGAAAACCGCCAACGCCACTTGCATGGCGCTGCCCACCAATCAGGCGATTGCACCCACCCGCAATTCGCCCGAGTTGCGCGGCATCAATCAGGAACAGCCATTCTCGCCAATCTACAGCTATGCGTTCGTGACGGACTCGGTCGAAGGCCTGATCGCGGTCAATGTCGATACGCTGGCCGATGGCGAGTTTCGCAACAACTTCTTCACCCGCGCCCTCACGTTCAATCCCGATGGCGTCCTCACCAGCGCGCGGCACATCACACTGGCAGGCGATTATGCCTATGTCGTCACTGACAAGGCGCTGGTCACGGTTCACCTGACGAAGCCGTGGAGCCCGGAAAAGCCCTGCGAGGTTAGCGCGGCGAAGGGTGGTGAAACCTGCCTTGATCCGCGCGTCACCTCGGTGGTTCCGCTGCGTGATCCGCGCGCGACCGCGGTGCAGTTCCGCTATCTCTGGGCCACCACGGCGAACGGACTTGAACTGATCGATATCACCAACCTTGCCCAGCCAAAGCAGGTGGCAGGCGTCGTCGTGCCATTGGCCGATGCGCGCCGCGTCTACCTTTCGCGCACATATGCCTATGTCGCGGCAAAATCGCAGGGACTGGTCATCGTAGATATTACCGCACCTACGCGGCCATCGATCTACGCCACTTATACGGCGGGCGGGCAGTTGAATGATGCCGAGGATGTGATTGTCGCATCCACCAACGCCTCGCTGTTTGCCTATGTTGCCGATGGCCGCAACGGCATGAAGGTGCTGCAACTCACCTCGCCATCCAGCCAGCCCAATTTCTATGGCTTCTCACCCGAACCCAAGCCCGAACTGATCGCTTGGGCGCGCACGCCAACGCCTGCAATCGCGCTGTCAAAGGGGCTGGACCGGGATCGCGGGGTGGATGAAACCGGCGGGCAGATGGCCGTGTTCGGACGGCTTGGCTCCCGCCCGTTCAATCGCAAGGAAATGGAAGAGCTGTTTCTCAACGCCAAGGGCGAGGTCTTCCGCGTCTCGAACGCGGTGGACATGAGCTTGTGGGTCGGCGCGAAATCTGCACCCTTGCTGTCGCGAATGGATCGCTAAGCCAGTTGGAGAGGAGACCGGGCGTCCGCGCAGGCGCCCGGCAATCCTTCCAGATCAATTCTGATCCAGCAGCAACAATTCGCATTCCACTTCCATCAGCGGCGCAGGCAGAACCTCGTGATCAACCCGCGTAACGCTGGCATCAGCCACCAATCTGCTGCGCAACTGGAATTCATGGTCGGGCAGGGCTGCAATGAAGCGCTCGCCATCACTCACAGCATCGCTGCCCGCAAAACGCAGCACGACCGAGTGACGTGCTCCGGTAAAAGTGATGCTGGCCCATGGCGCTTCGTCGTGGCTGATGACGTCCGCCAATGGGCCAGCCAATTCACGTATCTCGCGTAGCAGCCGTTCACCGGCAGAAAGCCTGCGTGGAGGCGGGGTCGTTGCGGCTTCAGACGTCGTTTCAAAGCTGCGCGGTTCAAGCAACATGGGCGTTTTCTCCAAAAGTGTTCATGAAATGTTCCACGCGTTTCACCATTGCGGAACGCGGTTCGCGGCCATTGCGCAAATCACCGACCAAACGGGGGTCGTGCGCGGCAAGGCGGCCAAACTTGGTGACGGGCATCCCCGTCGTCTGGATGAATTTTTCGACTTTGCGGATGAGCATTGGCTGTTTGACCCTCCGTAACGTGATGAATGAGAGACGACTCGTAATAGGATAAATCCTATGTTTACGGTCAAATCCTACATTGCTAGGAAAAGTCCTTCGAAAGTGGAGGAACGCCCGATGGATGCACGAAGCCTCACAGAAGCAGATGGTGATGCCGGAGCGCGCACGCGTCTGGTTGCGCTCGCCGCTGCACGCGGCGTCAGCCTTGCCGCACTTTCCGCGCTGATCGGGCGTAACACCACGTATCTTCAGCAATTTGTGCGCAAAGGTAGCCCGCGCAAGCTGGAGGAAAATGACCGGCGCACGCTGGCCCAATTCTTTGGCGTCGGTGAAACAGAGCTTGGCGCGAGCAATCGCGAATCTGTGGTCGTGATTGAAAAGGGTGGCGCTTTCACCGCGCCGGTGGGCCAACGCGCGGCGACGGCGCAATGGGCAGACATCCCGCGTTTGCCGCTCGGTGCGTCAGCTGGGCCGGGCGCTCATGCAGCAGAGGAAATTCCCTCCGGCCGTCTGCGCTTTTCCAATCGCTGGCTGAAAGGGCAGGGGCTTGAACCGGCCATGCTTTCGGTAATCGAGGTCGAGGGCGATTCGATGGAGCCGACGCTGCGCGATGGTGATGAAATTCTCGTCGACCGCACCCCGCGCCCGTTGCGTGCAGGCATTCACGTCATCCGGCTTGACGATGTTCTGCTGGTCAAACGGCTGGAATCCGGTCCCGGAGGCACATTGCGCGTCATTTCCGATAATGCGGCCTATCCGCGCATGGAACGGTTGGCGCAGGATGTGGAACTGATTGGCCGCGTTGTCTGGAAAGGGGGGCGGCTGTGAAAGCTCCAGTCTTGCCAAGCGCACGAACAGCCGCCATTTCGGCACCATGACCCAAACATCTGCCGAACCACCCATGAAGGTGGCCATCATCCCCGTAACGCCGCTCCAGCAGAACTGCACGCTGGTGTGGTGCACCAAGACGATGAAGGGCGCTTTCATCGATGCTGGCGGTGATCTGGACAAGTTGAAGCTTGCGATCGAACGTTCAGGCGTGACCATCGAAAAGCTGCTCGTCACGCACGGTCATATCGATCACTGCGGGATGACGGGAATTCTGGCAAAAGAGCTGGGTGTGCCCATCGAAGGCCCGCACGAAGCGGATCGGTTCTGGATTGCCCAGTTGAAAGAAGATGGCCAGCGTTGGGGCATTCAGGGGGAGGTGTTTGAACCTGATCGCTGGCTGACTGATGGCGAAACCGTTACCGTCGGCGATCTTGTGCTGGAGGTGATCCACTGCCCCGGCCACACCCCTGGCCACGTCATTTTCTATCACGCGCCTTCGCACTTTGCGATTGTCGGGGATGTGCTGTTCCAGGGATCGATTGGCCGCACCGATTTTCCGCTCGGCAATCATCAGGACCTGATTGATTCGATTACGCAAAAGCTGTGGCCGTTGGGCAACGATGTAACATTTGTCCCCGGCCACGGCCCCAACAGCACCTTCGGGCGTGAACGCCAGACCAATGCCTTCGTCAGCGATTACGCTTTGGGCTGAGTCTGTGGGCGAGGCCTCCGGACACTCCTGAAGCCTCGCCAACCCGTCTACATATCAAGCGCAATTGATACGGCCCACACGCCAAGGCCAAGCTGCGTCAGCATTGTGATCAACGTGCCGGGGCCGCGCAGAAAGCCCAGCGGGCCGCCATCCATTCCCATGCCATGGCCAACCCGGCCGAGCATATAAACAGCTGCAGCGCCCAGCAGGAATGGATTACCGGTCCGTGCCAGTTCGATAACGGCAATCAGCACCAGCACAATCGGCGTGTTCTCGATGAAGTTTGATTGTGCGCGCATCCGGGCGATCAGGTTCATGTCCCCGCCATCGCCTATGCTGATTTTCTTGGATGCCCGGATCATACCGATGCGGATTGATAGCCACGTGTTGATGGCTGCTGCTGCCGCTGCTGCACATAATGTGATGGGCAAAATCGTCATGTTGTTAAAAACTCCCCCGGTTCAAGCTGCATATACCGCTCGCACAGGCTGTGACCTAGCGTGCGCAAGCTTGCAAAGCATCAAAAATTCCGTATAGGCGCGCCTTCGCCCGTGTTTGGCGAATCCCGTTCCTGCTGCGCTCGTCGCTGCGTGCGGGTCCAGATTCCGGCTATTGCTGTCGGGATTGGGCTTGTGCGATGGTTCGGTATTCCCTATCGCGCCCGCAACAAACGTACACAATTTCAGGAATAGGTGCCGCGATGGCCGTCCCCAAAAGAAAAACTTCGCCCTCACGTCGGGGCATGCGCCGCAGCCATGACGCTCTCAGCGTCGATGCATTCCATGAATGCTCGAACTGTGGTGAACTCAAGCGCCCGCACAACCTGTGCAATGCTTGCGGTCACTATAACGGTCGCGAAGTCATCGCCGTCGGGCTCTAAGCCCATCAACGGGGGGGATTCGGGAACATGAGCCTGCCGCGTATCGCCGTCGATGCGATGGGCGGGGATGAGGGCGTGCGTGTCATGGTTGAAGGTGCGGCAATTGCCCGCCGCAGCCATGATCGCTTCAAGTTCCTGCTTGTAGGCGATGAAGAGCGCATCAAGCAGGCGCTCGACCATCACCCCAATTTGCGCGGGGCGTCGGAGATTCTCCACGCCCCTGACACTGTCAGTGGTGACGAAAAGCCCACGCAAGCACTGCGTCGCGCCAAGACCACTTCAATGGGCTTGACGATCAATGCGGTGAAACAGGGGGACGCCGGTGCCGCTGTCAGTGCGGGCAATACCGGCGCGCTCATGGCGATGGCCAAACTGGCCTTGCGCACTATGCCGGGGATTGACCGGCCTGCCTTGTCAGGTCTGCTCCCGACGCTGGGCGACACAGATCTTGTAATGCTCGATCTTGGCGCAAACACGGATTGCGATGCCCGCAACCTTGTGCAGTTCGCCATTATGGGCGCGGCTTACGCGCGGATCGTCAACAACCTGCCATCACCGCGAGTGCGCCTGCTGAACATCGGTTCGGAAGAATCGAAGGGCACTGATACCCTGCGCGATGCTGCAACCCAACTCAAAGCGCTAGCTGATGATCTGGCGATGTCGTTTGATGGCTTCACCGAAGCAGACAAGCTTTCGCGCGGTGACGTCGACGTCGTTGTGACCGATGGCTTTTCTGGCAACATCGCGCTGAAATCGATGGAAGGCGCCGCGCGCTTCGTGGCCGATCTGCTGCGCCGCAGCTTCTCGTCATCGCTGCGTTCGAAGTTCGGCTTCCTGATTTCGCGTCCGGCCACTGAATTGCTAAAGCATCATCTTGATCCCAATAATCACAACGGTGCAGTGTTCCTTGGTCTCAACGGTATCGTTGTGAAAAGCCACGGTAGCGCTTCTGCGACAGGCGTTGCCAACGCCGTCGCGGTCACGGCGCGTTTGCTGGAAGAAAACCTGACCGAGCGGATTCAGGCAGACCTTGCCCGCTTGGGCGCCGAGGCGATCCGCACGACAGGCCGCGCGCGCGCTGCGACGATTAATGGTGAGAATGCAGCATGAGCTTGCGTGGTGTAATCAAGGGATGCGGGTCAGCGCTGCCCCAGCGTGCGGTTTCGAATGCTGAAATGACCACGATGGTCGACACCACCGACGAATGGATTGTCGAACGCACCGGCATCCGCAACCGGTACATCGCAGGTGAGGGCGAAACGACCGCCACTCTGGCGACCGAAGCTGCGCGCAAGGCGCTGGCCAGCGCTGGCATTGATGCATCGCGGGTTGATCTGATCGTGCTGGCAACCGCCACCCCTGACCAGACTTTCCCCGCCACCGCCACGATCGTTCAGCACAACCTTGGCTGCAACGGTGGAATCGCATTCGATGTCGCTGCGGTATGCTCGGGCTTTCTTTATGCGATGGCCACTGCCGATTCGTTGTTGCGCACAGGTATGGCGAAATGTGCGCTCGTGATCGGCGCTGAAACGTTCAGCCGCATCCTCGATTGGGAAGATCGCACGACGTGCGTATTGTTCGGCGATGGCGCGGGTGCAATCGTGCTCGAAGCGCAGGACGTCGACGAAACCGATCCTTCGGCCCCAGGCATTATCGCTACTCGGCTTCACGCCGATGGCGCGCATAACGACCTGCTCTATGTTGATGGCGGACCGTCTTCCACCGGCACTGTTGGAAAATTGCGGATGCGCGGGCGCGAAGTGTTCCGCCATGCTGTCACCAATCTTTCCAGTGTTCTCAAGGAAGTGCTTGAAACGACAGGACATGAACCGGCCGAAATTGACTGGGTTGTGCCGCATCAGGCAAATTTGCGCATCCTTGATGCGACGGCACGCAAGCTTGGTCTGCCAGCTGAAAAAGTCATCGTCACGGTCGATAAGCACGCCAATACAAGTGCTGCGTCGGTTCCTTTGGCCTATGATACCGCAGTGCAAGATGGCCGGATCAAGCCCGGTGACCTTGTAATGTTCGAAGCGATGGGTGGTGGTTTTACATGGGGCGCATGTCTCGCCCGCGTATAATAACTGCTTGTGTCCCATAAAAACGCGTTACCTTTTATCTCCAAGTCATTGCATTGCGTTCTTCAGAAACGGCGTTATTCTGTGTTCTTGGTTAATTTGGACGAACTGGAGGACGAGGGGATGCGTTCCATTGGCACCCTTACAAGGGCTGATCTTGCTGAAAGTATCAACCGCCGCGTGGGTCTCTCGCGCGCGGATTCGCTTGGGATGGTGGAATCCATTCTAACGCACATGTGCGATGCTTTGGCTGATGGCCAGAACGTCAAGATTTCGGGCTTCGGCACTTTCCTGTTGCGCGATAAAGCGGAACGGGTGGGGCGCAATCCCAAGACCGGTATCGAGGTGCCCATCACCCCGCGCCGTGTTTTGAGCTTCCGCGCCAGTCAGATGCTGAAGGACCGTATCGGCGAGGCCTGACCTTCGGCATGAATGCTCCGATTGGCCCTGGCCCGATTGATGGTTCCGCCCAGATTGATGGGCCTTCATCGATTGACGGTAAAGATGCTGCGGCCTTTCGGACAATAGGCGAGGTGGCGAATGCTTTAGGCATTCGCCAGCACGTCTTGCGGTATTGGGAAGAACATTTTCCAACATTGCGTCCGCTTACCCGCGCAGGCGGAAGGCGCTATTACCGGCCGGAAGATGTGGCTCTCGTCATGGAAATCGACCGGTTGCTTAACCGTGAAGGTTACACGATCAAAGGTGCCAAGCAGGCGCTTCGCGGAGCCAAGGTCGCCTTGAAGCAACCTGTTGTTCCAGAAACTACTGTGGCCAATGACGCCGCGGGCGAAAATAACTCTGATTATACTGGACTGGCCACCGCTTTGCGCGGATTGCGCAACCGGCTTGCTGCCGCCCTCGCGGATTAATCGATCAGCGACGGACCAAGCGCGGGATCAAGATCACGTGGTCGCTTGAGCTCGACCAGTCGCGCGCAGCCATCGGCAATATCGCTCCACCGGTCTACAGCAAGTTCCAATACTGCGAATGTTGCGGTCGGGAATTTCTGTTCCACCAGATCGCGCAGCGGCGATGATCCATCGTCGGGCACCAGATCGAAGATCAGGTCTTCAAGGCCGGGGTTATGCCCAACCATCAATACGCTGGTCGGATCACCATCCAGTTCTTTCAGCAAATCGATCAATGTCGCGGAACTGGCCAGGTAGATGCGGCGGTCCCATTCCACCTTGAATGTGCAGCCCCATGCCTTGCTCGCCTCCTCCACCGTTTCAGCCGCGCGAACAGCGGGCGATGCGATCATGCGGTCAAAGTGATGCTTGGTGGATTTGATATATTCGCCCATCGCCCGTGCGCCGCGCTGGCCACGATCATTCAGCGGCCTGTCAAAATCCCGCGCGCGCGCATCGCTCCAGTCCGACTTGGCATGGCGGAAAAGAGCCAGTGTTTTCACGATATCCCCTCGGGTCGGCTTGGCGTCAGTTCAGGTTTAGAAACACTGCCCGCCACGCTTTGTAAAGCCACATCAAGTGTGACGCGGCGGATTGGCGTGCCCGGTGGAAAGGCGCTCAACAATCGCGATGGAAACGCAGCTGACAGGACAACGAAGTGCCCCTTGTCACCTATGGAGCGGATCAACCGGCCGAATGCCTGGGCCAGCCGTGCCCTGATAATGCGGTCATCGTAGGCCTGCCCACCGCCCGCCAAACGCCGTGCGCGATGCAGGATCGAAGGTTTTGGCCACGGCACTTGCTCCATCACAACCAACCGCAACGAATCGCCCGGCACATCCACCCCGTCCCGCAAGGCGTCAGTGCCCAGCAATGATGCGCGCGGATCATCACGAAAAATGTCAACCAGCGTTCCGGTGTCGATCGGATCAACGTGCTGCGCAAACAGCGGCAGCCCGCCCCGTGCCAGCCGGTCCGCAATCCGGCCATAGACTGCCCGCAAGCGCCTGATCGCGGTAAACAGCCCCAGCGCCCCGCCGCCTGACGCCTCGATCAGGCGCCCGTATGCCGCAGCCAGTGCCGGAATATCGCCCTTTGCCACATCGGTCACAATCAGCACTTCGGCTTGTGAGGCGTAATTAAACGGGCTTTCGGCAGCAAACAGGCGTGGCGCTACTTCGATATGGGGCGCACCGCTGCGCGCGATTGCACTGTCCCAGTCTTCGCCGTCGCGCAACGTGGCCGATGTCATCATAACCCCATGTGCAGGGGCCAGCACAGTATTGGCAAAAGGCTTCATCGGATCAAGATAATGGCGGTGTAGCCCGACATCCCATTCGCGCCCGTCTGACCGTTCCACTGCCACCCAATCGACAAAATCGGGGTCTCCGGGGCCACCCAGCCGCGCCAGCAATGCAATCCATCCGGCTAGCAGATCTGTCCGCCAGGCAATCGCACCGCGCGCGCCTTCAATCCGTGCCCGGGCAGGGCCATCCAGCCAGTCCGGCCCGTCCTCGATCAAGGCTTCCAGCCGCAAACCCAGTCTGACCAACGGCTTGCGCAAAGCCTCAAGGGCCTCTTGCGCGCGGCCCGCCACTTCAATGAATGGCCCGTCCAATTGGGCCACTTCGGTTTCAAGGCCATAGCCCGCGTCCTGACCACCGCTCTCATCGCGTGCATATGTCAGCGCACGTGCGGCTGACAGCAATTCCTCCAGCGGTCCCGATGGCGTGCTTTCGACAATCCGTGCCAGCCAGCCATCGCCGGGCAAGGCTTCCGCCGCCTCGCGCGCTTGGGCAATCGCGCGCGCGCCTTCCTCGTCATAACTGGCAACATCAGCCAGCCGTGCAGCAAGACCGCGCCTGCGCCCGCGCGATTTTGCTTCAGGGCCAATCACCCACCGCCGCAGTTCGATCGTCTCAGCCCCGGTCAGGGCCGCTGCGAATGTTGAATCTGCCGCTTCAAAAACGTGATGGCCTTCATCAAAGACAATCCGCGTTGGCCGCTGCGCCGCATCACGGCCCCGTGCGGCGTTGACCATGACCAGCGCATGATTGGCGATCACCAGTTCCGCCCCGGCCGAAGCGCGGGCCGAGCGTTCAATGAAGCATTTGCGATAATGCGGGCACCCTGCATAAACGCATTCGCCGCGTTGGTCTGTCAGCGCCGCGATCCCGCGTTTGCGGAACAGCGTGCCCAGCCACCCCGGCAAATCGCCGCCGATCATGTCGCCGTCCTGGCTATAGGCCGCCCACCGTGCGACCAATTGCGCAAGGATGGCCGCCCTCCCGCCAAAACCGCCTTGCAGCGCGTCTTCAAGGTTCAGCAGGCACAAGTAATTTTCGCGGCCCTTCCGCACCACAACCGGTGGCTTACCATTCCTCTCGGCCGGAAAGGCGCGGCGGCTTTCGCGGCGTAACTGGCGTTGCAGGGCCTTGGTATAGGTTGAAACCCAAACCGTCCCGCCTGACTGTTCGGCCCAAAGGGAAGCTGGTGCCAGATAGCCGAAGGTCTTGCCCGTGCCTGTTCCTGCTTGCGCCAGGACCATATGTGGTTGGCGTTGTGTGCTGCGCGGCGCAAACGCTTTTGCTGCCTCACGCGCGTAATCCTGCTGGGCAGGGCGGGTTTCCGCACCTTGGCCGGTCAGTTCGGCCAGCCGCGTTGCAATGGCCGCATCGCCCAACACCACTTGTGCGGGCTGTGGCCGTTCGGCAGCCTCCTCCCATTCCGGCAATTTCGCAAACAGCCAGCGCTCCGCCTTTGCGGGC
>JADYXV010000230.1 GCA_020853995.1 Novosphingobium sp. | reverse complement strand
GACCATCCGCTGGCTCGGCGCACGGCCTGACCAACGCCTGGAGGATCAGGTGACAGGCGCGGTCGCAACTGCCTGGCGCGAGCAGACCGGCGACATCCTCGCCTTCCTGCCGGGCGTTGCGCAGATTGAACGCACGGCTGCCTTGCTTGCCGAACGATTACCGACAGCGCTGGTACTGCCACTTCACGGTCAGGTTGACCCCGCCGCGCAACGCACTGCAATAAAACGCGATTTTCAAGGTCGCCGACGCATCGTGCTGGCTACCAGCATCGCCGAAACTTCGCTGACGCTGGATGGCGTTTCGGTCGTGGTTGACGCAGGCCTTTCGCGCCGTGCTGAATTTGACAAGGCCGCAGGCGTCACCCGCCTCATCACCACGCGCGCCAGCCAAGCCTCTGCCTCCCAACGCGCAGGCCGCGCCGCCCGACAAGGGCCGGGCGTTGCGTACCGGTTGTGGGAAGAGGCCGCCCATGCAGGCCGCCCCGCCTTCGATCCGCCAGAAGTGACGACGAGCGACTTGGCTCCGCTGGCTCTCACGCGGGCGCAATGGGGGGCAGGTGATCCGGCAGCGATGGCGTGGCGTGATGCGCCGCCTGTGCCCGCATTGAATGCAGCCAAGGCAGCGCTGCAGGCGCTTGGCGCGCTTGACGGGGAAGGGCGGATTACCCCGCATGGTCAGGCCATGTCACGGCTTTCGATGGAACCGGCGCTGGCCCATATGCTGCTGTTTTCTGCCGAGCGCGGGCAAGCCAATGAAGCGGCACGGCTGGCGCTGTTGCTACAGGAACGCGGCCTTGGCGGACGTGGCGAAGACCTTGGCCGCAGGCTTGATCGCTGGGCGGGGGAGCGGGGGAACCGGGCCGATGCCTCGCGCAAGCTCGCCGCGCGCTGGGCTGACACGGCGGGCAAAGTGTTGCGCCACACCGCGCCCGCTGCCGCAGGCAAGCCAGCGGTCCGCACCGCCATTCTGCTTGCCGAAGCCTTCCCCGACCGGATCGCACGCGCGCGCAGTGCATCTGGCGAGGAATGGCAATCCACCGGTGGACGGGGCTATCGGCTTGATCCGGCATCCCCGCTGGCCACTGCCAAATGGCTGGTGATCGGCGATGCCCAAGGTGAGGCCAAGGGCGCACGGATTACCGCCGCGATGGCGCTGGAAGAAGCAGAAGTCCTGCGCCATCTCTCGCACCGGATGGACGAGCGACATTCGCTTTCGTGGAACGCAACCGAAGGCCGCGTCGAGGCCCGGCTGGAGCGGCGGCTCGGTTCCATCGTCCTGGCGCGGGTACCCGATCCAAAGCCTGATCCCGACGCCGTTGTTGCGCTGCTCATTGCGCAGGTACGGGATATTGGCCTGTCTCTCCTGCCTTTGTCCGATGCCAGCAAAGCTTTGATCGAACGGGCTGGCTACGCTGGGCTGGAGGCGCTGTCAGAAGCAGTTTTGCGGGACATGGCAGAAGCATGGCTTGCCCCGCTCCTGACAGGCCGCCGTGATTTTGCATTATCTCAGGGCAAGTTGCACGAGGCCCTGCTGTCACGGCTCGATTGGAACGAGCGGAAGGAGTTGGAGCGCCTCGCCCCTGCTGAATACCGCTCTCCTGCCGGAACGACGCACGCCATCGATTATGCGCACGAAGGCGGGCCTTGTGTCGAATTGCGCGTACAGGCGCTGTTCGGCATTGATCGCCACCCGTGCGTCGGCCAACCGCCGCGCCCGCTTCTGCTATCGCTTACCAGTCCCGGCGGCAAACCGATCCAGACCACTGCTGATTTGCCGGGGTTCTGGCGCGGTTCGTGGAAGGACGTGTGCAAGGACATGAAGGGCCGTTATCCACGCCATCGCTGGCCTGATGAACCGTGGAGCGAAGACGCCAGCCTCAAAACCAAAAACGCCTTCAACCGTTCGCGCTGATCAAAGGCGATTCCCGCACTTGATTCTGCCAGCGATTCGACGCAGTGCAGCGTCCATGTCAGCACGCATCTATCAACGCCCGAAAAACGCCATGCAGTCCGGCAAGGCCCGGACCAGCGATTGGCTGCTTGAATTCGAACCATCCGAGGCCAAGCGCCCCGACCCCCTGATGGGCTGGGCAGGTTCGGGCGATACGCAACAGCAAGTGGTGTTGAAGTTCGAAACCGCAGAAGATGCGCAGGCCTATGCCACCCGCTATGGCATCGAAGCCCACGTCATCCCGACGCCAGTTCGCAAGCTGAAGCTGCAAAGCTACGCCGATAATTTCCGTTAAGAGTGACGCGTTGGGGCGTAGCTTCAAGCCCTCTGGACAAACCCGCAACTCCCCGCCATAGGCACGAACGGGAGTCGGTCGGACGCTTGCGTCCGCCAACCTGGTCAGGTCCGGAAGGAAGCAGCCACAACGGTTTGCGGCGGGTCGGCCTGCTCCTTTATCCTTTTCCAGAAGCCGCCATCATGCGTGAACGTGCTTCGCTGCGTAAACCTGTTGCCGGGATAATGCCCGCAACTTTTCCCAGCCCGAACAGCGGCATGTTGCCGTAAATCGTCTCATGAGCCCCTGAGGCAACGGCATAGGTTTCATGAAAGATTCCGACGGTGCCATCGTTGCCAATTGACTTGTTGAACGCCGTCCACGCGGGCCAATGGCGCTGGTCCCGGTCGCGGGCATATCCTTCAAGGCTGTCAAAATTGCGCCAGTATTGCAACAACACGATGGTACGATAATTGCGCAGCATCGTCTCGGTGCCCAAAAAACCGCTTTGCGGATTGCCCGCCAGTTCTGCGATCATGGGTCCCATCGCCCGTACTACCGGAAGCCACTTCCCGACTTTCCGGAAATGGTTGATGCGCATGCCAATCAGAAACACGACAAGCGACCGGTCAAAATCTGCGGTAAAGCGGCCGGGATGGATAGTCGTCGTAATGACAAGGTTGCATTATGCAACTTTAGTGTCAATCCACCGTTTCAGTTCGTGCAGACATTCGACAATTCCCCATCGAAGGCTTAGTTACCCCTATGATGGACGATTCCACTGATATGTTTGGCGATGCGCCCGAAGACGCCGAGGACGACGATCAACCGTCATCGGCAGATCTTGAGGCGGCAGGACAATCTTCGATGTTCGGCGGACCTGCGCCGGTTAAGCCTGCATCATCGGCTCCCGCGCCAACGGTGCAGCCTTACCGCGTGCTGGCGCGTAAATATCGTTCGCAAACATTCGCTGAACTGATTGGTCAGGATGCGATGGTTCAGACGCTGGCCAATGCAATCCGGCGCGATCGTCTGGCTCATGCGTTCTTGATGACCGGTGTGCGCGGGGTTGGCAAAACCTCGACCGCGCGGCTTATCGCCAAAGCATTGAACTGTATCGGGCCTGACGGGCAGGGCGGGCCAACTATCGACCCGTGTGGCATTTGCGAACCGTGCATCGCAATCGCCGAGGGCCGCCATATCGACGTGATCGAGATGGACGCTGCTTCGAATACCGGCGTTGATGACGTGCGCGAAATCATTGAAGCGGTGCGTTATGCCGCTGTTTCTGCTCGCTATAAAATTTACATTGTTGACGAAGTTCACATGCTCACGCGCAATGATTTCAATGCGTTGCTAAAGACACTTGAGGAACCTCCTGCGCATGTGAAGTTCCTCTTTGCCACCACCGAGGTCGATAAACTTCCGGTGACAGTGCTGTCGCGCTGCCAGCGTTTCGATCTGAAACGCATTCCGGCACCGCTGCTTGCCAGCCACTTTGCCATGATATGCGAAAAGGAAGGGGTCGAGGCTGATCCCGAAGCACTGGCGATGGTCGCGGCGGCGGCAGAAGGCTCGGTCCGCGATGGCTTGTCGATCCTTGATCAGGCGATAAGCCACGCCGACCTGGTGGGCAGCGATGATGGGCGCACACATGTTTCGGCCGATCAGGTCCGGCAGATGCTGGGCCTTGCCGACAAGACCATGCAGCGCCGCCTGCTTGAAGCCGTATTGTCGGGCAAAGGTAGCGTGGTCCTTGAAGAGGTGGCGCAGCAATATGCGTTGGGGATTGAGCCCATCGCAATGATGCGCGCGCAAATGGATGTGGTGCACCGCGTTACCGTGACGCAAATCGGCGGCGTCGGTCCTGATGTGCGTTCAACCGAAGAACGTGTCGCGCTGGAAGGGTGGGCAAAATCATTGGCGGCGGGGCAATTGCACCGCCTGTGGCAATTACTGCTCAAGGGCTATGAAGAAGTAAAGACAGCGCCCGATCCACTGGTGGCGGCGCAAATGTCACTTTTGCGGGTGATGCACGCCGCAGAAATGCCTGATCCGGGTGGATTGGTGCGTAAGCTTGAGGAACTGTCTTCGCGTCAGGCCGTTGCGATGCAGGTTCCTTTTGATGGCGCAAGCGCGATGGCTCCAGCGATGCCTGCACCGCCAGTAGCTGTTGATTGGGAGTCACTTGTCGAAAAAGTCGAGCATGTTTCACCGCTCGTCGGGTCTACAATGCGCCTTGCCTTGCGGATCGTTGACCTGAAGCCTGGCGTTCTGCGCTATCAATTGGCATCCGGTGTGCCGG
>JADYXV010000229.1 GCA_020853995.1 Novosphingobium sp. | reverse complement strand
GCAAGCGGGGCCCGAGCGTTGTGGCATAGAGCACCAGTAGCGCGCCTGAAATGTTGGCCATCGACAGAACCATGACCGCGAACATGTCTGCCCGCGACATGCGCGCGAACCACGAGCGTACAATCAGCGGCGCTTCCACCACGCCCAGAAATATGTTGGCCCCTGCATTGAGGCCGACCACACCGGAAACGCCAAGTGTCTTGCGCAACGCCCATGACAGGCCTTTGACCACCACGCGCAACACGCCCCAGTGCCACAGCAATGCGGTGAGTGCGGAAAATACAATTATCAGCGGGAGGATCTGGAACGCAATGACCATGGGTTGCGCGGCTTCAGGCTTCAGCACGAAGGGGATCGGCGCGCCGCCCAGATAACCGAACATGTAGCTTGAACCTGCGAGCGTTGCGGTTTCTATGGCTGCAACAGCACGATTTATGCCGCCAACAAGGCTCCACACAGCAGGCACGCGCACGATGACCAGCGCAAGCATAAGCTGCATCGCAATGGCACCTGCTATCCAGCGCCAGCCCGGCAAGACCTTGCGGTTCTCTGAAAAGGCCCACGCCAGAAACAGGATCAGTGCAATGCCGACAAGGCCTTGGGACTGGTGCAGAATGGCCACGTGCTTTGGCTTCCCCCTTAGAACTTCGCTGCTGCGCCGAACTGGAATTGGCGCGGCGGACCAGCATTGCGCTGAACGAATGGCGCACCGCCCCCGAACTGTACCTGATTAGAGGTCGTGGCGGCGTTGGCAAAGCCGGACTGGTTATTGGCGTTAAACAGGTTGAAGACGTCCGCGCTCAATTCAAGTCCGCCAAGGCCGGGAATGGCATAGCGGATGCCCAGATCGACACTGGCAGACCATGGCAGACGCGCAGAATTGCGTGAAGCACCCGGATAGCGGTCTGAATTGCCGACGAAGTTTTCGCCAAAGGATGCGCCATCGCCGTTAAGGTCTTGCGTCCCGAAGATTCGTGCATCCGGCACTAGATTTACCGGTTGCCCGGACTGGAAAAGGCCCGCAACGCTCAACGTCATGCCATCCATCGGGTAGAGATACCCGACCGCGGAGATCACATGTCGCCGGTCATTGGCCGATGGCCCCCATTCGGTGCTGAAGTCATTGGCATTGGCAGCACGAAAGTTGATATCATCCGTGTCGTTCTTCAGGCTGGAGAGTGCGTAGGATAGGCGCAAGGCATACCCATCGTCGCCGCGTACTTTGTTTGCCTGCAAGATCAGGGCTTTGTATTCGGATTTTCCGTCTGCTTCCGAAACTGTGATTTGTCGTGCACCGCCTGGCACCAATGCCACAGGGCGCGTGCCATCTGCATCGGCCACACTGCGCACAAGGCCAAGTGAGCGGGCGAGGGCCAGCCGTGCGGCATTGTCCGTCTGGCCTTGCAGCATGGCTATATTCGCAGCGGTAAGACTGGCGAGGTTCGGCGTGAACGCGGCAGGAGCGTTGAGATCACGCAGGCGCATCAGATTGTGCGATCGGCTATAAATCGCATCAGCGGACAAGGTGACGGAATTGCTGGCCTGGAATTGGTAGCCGCCGCTCAATTGCAGGCTCCATGGGCTTTTGTAGCCTTCAGGGTTGAGGATGCGTGCTTCGCCCAGCGTTGCCGTATTGCGCAATGTTTGCACTTGTGACGGGCTGGGGCAGGCCGCAGCCGTTGCGCAAACGGGCGAAACACCAAGATTGCCGTCAAACGTTATGCTGGAAAGATCAATTCCTGATGCAACGGCTCCGAGCAATTGCAACTGGCGCAGTTGGCCAAGGAGCCCCGGTGACGTGGTGTTGCGTTGCAGCGCGTCAGATATCACCGCGTAGGATATCTTCCCGGTAAACAGCCCGGCTCCGAACCGCAGCACGGATCTTGCATCCGGCCTATAATTCAGCGACAGGCGCGGCGCGAAGTTATCGTAGTCGCCGCCCTTGCGGCCGCCCCGGCGCGCGATGATCCCTGTCAGGCTGTCATAGTCCCAGCGCAGGCCCAGTGTTGCGGTAAGCTTAGGGCCAAGCTGCCACTCGTCCTCGATATACAACGCGATTTGCGACTGACTGGTCCCGAATGCCTGCGGTCGCAGTTCGACCGTATAATTTGCGACCCCCGGATTTAGCGAGAGTACGTCCTGCGCATTAAGCGCAAGTCCGCGCGGGGCGAGCGCTGCCAACTGGCTGGCAGTCAGATCTACGACAAAATTGCCATCGGGATTGCCGCCGCCAAGCAGGGAAAAGTTCGACCGGATCAGGTCTGCACCGAGGCTGATCTTGTGGCTACCCAGACTGCGTTGCAGGCGATGCGTGGTCTGCCACGTTTCTTCAAGGTCATTGAATACAAATCCGGGGTGGCCAACCACCCCAACTGTCAGGCCGCTGGGATCGCGGATCGTGACTTGCGGGCCGGCGTTGCCCTTGGGCTTGCCATAATTCCAGCGAAACCGGCTGAATTGCAGCGCCCCGTCATAACTCCATTCATTACCCGAATAGCTGGCCGTCGCTGCGACAAGCGTTGAAAAACGGTCCTGATCCGAACCTGCCGACGGAAAAGTGACATTGCCGCCACCCAGTCCGCCGCCCGGCCGGTCAATCGTGACGCGCCCGGAACTGGCGCGCAAGGCTACGGTCCAGTCCTCGGTCAGGCGGTGGTCGATGCGAACAGAGCCAAGCAGGAACGCGTTGTTGCCGGTGACAGTATCCACAACACCCAGTGCTGGCGCGTCTACCACCTGAACATTGCGGTCGCGG
>JADYXV010000228.1 GCA_020853995.1 Novosphingobium sp. | reverse complement strand
TTGCTGTGGCGTGGCCCAAAGCCTTTGCCGGGACTACATAGATCAGCGAACCGGGCGTTTGCAGCCCATTGGGACACCACCCATCCTGTTCCGGGCCTGCGTTATGCCGATAATCCGGCGGTATCGGTTTTGGAGGTCAGGCTGGCCGACTAGAGCCAGATGACGTTAGATTGCACCGCCGTGACGGAGCCGATTTTGGCCCAGCACGAGGAATGAGGAAGGAGCTATGCTTGTCCATAGTGACTGACGAGAGACGCTGTGATGGGCCAAAATCGGCCCGCCGCTTTGCGGTTGCGTCAGGAAGCCCCTCGGACAGCGTCGCGTTGCTTGTCCGGGCAACCAGCCCGATCTGCGCAACGCTCCTTGCCGAGGCGCTTCCTGACGCAATCCCGACGGTGCACTCTACCGTCATCTGGCTCTAAGCTTTCTTGCCGCGCTCAATCTGCTCCTCAACGGCCACTGCACCAGCGGCCTCAGACTTTGCGCGATGCCGGCGGTCGTAAAGCGTCTTGGCCAGCATACCGCCGCCAACGATGATCGCACCGGGGACTGACCGCGTGGCAATGCGGGCAATCGCCGTGCCAACCAGTGATTGCATCATCGTGCGGCCTTTGATCACCCGTGCCGCTTTTTTCGATCCGAGCTTGCTGCCGACAATGCCTTTTTCCACGCCATGACGCAGCAGTGCCGCGCCGGCACGCAATGCCACATCGGCAATGATCAGGTTGGTCATCGGATTAGGGCTGGGCGCAGGGACTTTGTCGACGGCATTTTTGGCGGTATCGATAGCCGTGCCACGCTTTTTGATCATGCCTTTGCCCTTACGAACGGGCCGAAGCCCTACTTTTTCTTGCCGAAATCCACTGTGACGACATTTGATCCGTCATCATTGCGTTCAACGCTACTGTCATCACCCAGTTCCGGCGAATCGTTTTCAGCCGCGTCGACCGGTTCGGCCTCATCATCGACCACAGCCTGGAATTGCAGCCCGAAATCGACCGCAGGATCAACGAATGCGGTGATTGCCGAAAACGGAATCAGCAGCATCGACGGGATCTGGTTGAAAGAGAGGCCAACGCTGAAGCGGTCATCCTCAACCTTCAGGTCCCAGAACTTGTTTTGCAGGACAATGGTCATTTCGTCCGGAAAACGCTCACGCAGGCGCTGTGGAATGTCCACGCCGGGGGCACCGGTTTTGAACGTGATATAGAAGTGGTGCATGCCCGGAAGCATGCCTCCACCGGCTGCAACCTGGCCCAGCACACGGCCAACAACCGCGCGCAGGGCCTCCTGCACGATTTCGTCGTAGGGGATCAGACTATCGGGTGCATCGCTCATAGTCCCACAACTGGCCTCGGCGACGGTTCGGGTCAAGTGGGGACGGTGATTGATTCTCAAGAAGAGGGGCGTATAGGCGCGTTTATGCGCACAGGATCGATCACGCGGAAGACCGAAGAAACCGACATTGCCGTGTCGGTGAACCTCGATGGTACTGGCACTTATAAGGTAGAGACCGGAATCGGCTTTCTCGATCATATGATCGAACAGTTCAGCCGGCATTCCCTTATTGACATAGAGTGCCGCGTGCGGGGCGATTTGCACGTTGATCAGCACCACACCACCGAAGACAGCGCCATCGCGCTGGGGCAGGCGATTGCGCAGGCGCTGGGCGATAAAAAGGGCATCACCCGCTACGGCCACACCTATTCGCCGATGGATGAGGCGCTGTGCCGGGTCGCGCTCGATATTTCGGGCCGTCCGGTGCTGGTGTGGAAGGCTGCGTTCACGCAGCCACGGCTGGGTGAGATGGACACAGAACTGTTCGAACACTGGTTCGCGTCGATTTCACAGGCGGCAGGCATCACCCTGCACATCGAAAGCCTGTACGGATCGAACAATCACCACATCGTCGAAGGGATTTACAAGGGCTTTGCCCGCGCGATGCGTCAGGCAATAGCGATTGATCCGCGCAAGGCCGATGCGGTGCCATCCACCAAGGGCATCCTCGGTTCGGGATCACTGGAGGGCTGATGTTCATCGTATCACTTCGCTACACGCGGCCACTAGAGGAAGTCGACGCACTGCTGGCACAGCACGTTGAATGGCTGCGAGCGGGGCATGCCGCCGGTCACTTTCTGGCTTGGGGGCGCAAGATTCCGCGCGATGGCGGCATTTTATTCATGCGTGCCGAAAGCCGCACCGATGCGGAAGCGCTTGCGGTCGAAGATCCCTTCGTCAAAGGTGGTGTTGCCGAAATCGAGGTAATTGAGTTTGCGGCGGGCTTTGCCGGACCGGGGCTTGAGGCGTTGCTGGCGTGACTACAATTGCGCTGGTCGATTATGGCGCGGGCAATATCCGCTCGGTTGAAAACGCGCTGAAAGCGGCAGGCGCGCAAGGCGTGGTTGTTACCGCCGATCCAAACGTCGTTCGCGCCGCAGATCGCATCGTGCTGCCGGGTGTCGGTGCGTTCAAGGCCTGTGTAGGCGCACTTCGGAGCGTCTCCGGCTTGGTCGAGGCGCTGGAAGAGCGTGTATTGGTTGGCGCGGCACCGTTCCTTGGAATTTGCGTGGGCATGCAATTGCTGGCGGATCGCGGTGTTGAACATGGCGTGACCAACGGCCTTGGCTGGATTGCCGGCGAAGTGCGCGTGATCGAACCGGCAGATGCCACGATCAAGGTTCCGCACATGGGCTGGAACGATGTTGAACCCATGCGTCATCACGGCGGGGCCGAACTGATCGAACCGGGCGAGGCCTATTTTCTCCACTCATACCACTTCGTGCCCGAAGAAGGCGCAAGCATCGCCGCGATGAGTGATCATGGCGGCGGGATCGTGGCTGCTGTTGCGCGCGACAACATTCTGGGCGTGCAATTTCACCCTGAAAAGAGCCAGGCTTACGGACTTGCCCTTTTGGCGCGCTTCCTTGAATGGAAGCCCTGACGGGCTGGCCTGAGGGAACATAAACGGGCGGCGCAGCTTACCTTCCGTAGTGAAGGAGGCCGCAAGCCCGATGACCCGTTTCCCGTTTGATCGTCTTGTTTTTACGCCATTTATGGTGGACCTGGGCCGCTCTCCGCTTGCCGGACACTTCGCGGCTGAAACTTATGTGCTCGGTGCCTTCAATCCCGGCATGACGGTGCTGCCCAATGGCAATATCCTGCTGATGGTCCGGGTGGCTGAGGCCCTGCGGACACCGGTGCACGATGGTAAGGTCCATGCCATCCGCTGGCATGATGGCGGCTATGTGATCGACGCCTGGCCGCTGGAATTGGCCGATACCGCTGATCCCCGCAAATTCATGCTGCATGGCGGCGGGTGGAAAGTCATGGCGCTGACTTCGCTATCATGGCTGCTGCCCGTAGAGATGTCGCCCGATGGCTTGGACGTGATCGCTGTCCATTATGACAAGGCAATCGCACCGCAAGGTACATATCAGTGCTATGGCATTGAAGATGCACGCATTTCAAAGATGGGTGAGGGGGCGTATCTGATGACGACCTGTTCGGTCAGCCCGGAACGCCATTCAACCACGCTTTATTCATCGCAGAACGGTCTGGACTGGAAATTCGAAGGCATCGTGCTGGATCACCAGAACAAGGACATGCTGATCTTCGAAGGCCTGATCAAAGGGGAGTATTGGGCGCAGACACGGCCTTTGGGCGATCTGTATTTCGCCTATCCTCCCGGCAGCGAATGGCGCGCGGGACCGTCCATCAATCTTGCCACATCGCCTGACGCTTTGCACTGGCGTCCGCACATCAACCCCGGCATCCGCCCGCATTCCGGCACGGCCGTAACGGCGCGGATTGGCGGCGGTGCACCTCCGATCCTGACCGAAATCGGCGGGCGCAAAGGTTGGCTGTCATTGTGGCACGGGGTGGAGCCAAAAGAGATCGTCGGGATTTATCGCACGTACTGGTCGCTGCTCGACCCCGTTGATCCTTCGGTCATCATTGCAAGCAGCCACACGCCGCTGCTAGAGCCTGATGCGGAACTAACTAAACCATTGGAAGATATAATTTATATTCGCGACGTAGTGTTCACGACCGGCATTGCAGAGGCGGGCGACCGCTTCATCGTAGCATCGGGCGAAGCCGATCTCGCCTGCCGGATAACCCACGTCCCTGCGCATGTGTTTCATCAGGTTTGAATTCCCGGGCGGGGGCTAAGTGCATTTGCGTGATGCCCGATCCGGTGCTAGGCGCACGGGCCATGATCGTCTTTCCCGCCATTGACCTGAAAGCTGGCCAGGTCGTCCGCCTCGCCGAAGGAGACATGGATCGCGCGACCGTTTACGGCGACGATCCGGCCCATCAGGCAACGCTGTTCGCGCAAGCCGGTTCGCAGTTCCTCCACGTTGTCGATCTCGATGGCTCGTTCGCCGGCCGCGCCGAAAACCGCGAAGCCGTCGAAGGCATCCTCAAGGCATTCTCGGGCCACGTCCAGCTGGGCGGCGGCATCCGCACGCGTGAGGCGGTTTCAGGCTGGTTCGATCTTGGCGTTGCCCGCGTTGTCATGGGCACGGCTGCCTTGAAAGACCCGCAGTTCGTCAAGGACATGGCCAAGGAATTCCCCGGCGGCATCGTGGTGGCGGTTGACGCGCGCGATGGCATGGTGGCCACCGAAGGCTGGGCCGATGTGTCTGACGTCTCGGTGGTCGATCTTGCCCGCCGCTTTGAAGATGCAGGCGTTGCCAGCCTGTTGTTCACCGACATTGGCCGCGATGGTCTGTTAAAGGGCGTGAACATCGACGCGACGGTTGAACTTGCGCGCCG
>JADYXV010000227.1 GCA_020853995.1 Novosphingobium sp. | reverse complement strand
GACCAAAATGGCCTGCTGCTGCGTTGGATAGTCTTGAAATAGAACCACTATTCCTGCGCCTATCCGCCTTGCAACAAGCCATTTTGCCTCAAACCTCGAAGGCGGGATTAATAGGTCCTGACCCTAATGCTGGCGCTGCGAACAACAGTGCGCACCTGTGCGTAAAGCGATTATCCTGCCAATCGGATCGCTCGAAGCTGTCGGCGAAACCTGCATCCTTGGCGTTGGCGCGGTCCTTGCGGGTTGAGGCACAGCCCTTGGCCCCTTCGGAGCAATCCTGTCAGGCGATACACCGTCAAGGAAGTTGATCGTTATCGCACCCGTGCGATTGGTCAGCCTGTCTGGCGCCTCACGGCTGCCTGCCAGCGCAGGGCTGGCAAAAACTGCCACAGTGATCACCAAAGGTGCAAGGCGGAGGCGCGATAACATCGTGCTGGCCTAGCACGGTATAGTTAACTTTCGTATAAGATATACGATAACAATATGTATTAATGCGATTAACTTTATACATCACCGAGCCAGCGATAGCGAGGGCCGCGCAGTTGCGGTGGAAACGATAAGGTTGCCGCCTCCCCTTAACCTGGCGACCGGCTCCCCGAATTCCGAAACCGGAAATTTTAACAAATTTCCTGGCTCTGAATGAATGCTGGCAAAAACTTGCGGACAAAATTTTCCGGCTCCCACGTCGCAGTCTTTGGCAAGCCTGACCTTGCCAAAGACGCCGCACACCTGCCCGTCGTAAAACTAAGCAACTGAAACTATTAACCTAATTATTCAGACTGCGGGGATAATCTGCAAACCGGCAAATCGCTGAAACACTCCAGAACCCGGGAATTTTTCGCCACCAAGCGGCACAAAGACAGCTGTTGAGGGCGGCTGATACATTTTGGATTTGTTAACCAATTTATGTGAGGTATTACGGCATTCTACTAAGGACAGATACTCGATGCGTGCTGATGTAAAGACTCTCTTCGACCGTCTTGGCAAAACCGACTTCCAGTATCGCGACTTTGGTGACCGCTTCACCGAGGCAGAATCATGGCCCGTATTCGAAGCGATCCTGCGCGATCCACGCGTCCAGCAGACGGTCATCGGCAATGTCGTTGTAACCACCCGCGAACCCGAACCGGAAGTGCGTGCCACCGCTACACCGCATCAGGCGCTCCCCCTCGGCGCAGCGCTGTCGCGCAAGTATGGCGGCCAGCCCGATCAGGCCGACGCCCGCTCAGCCCTGCATGAACCGCAAGATG
This sequence comes from Novosphingobium sp., assembly GCA_020853995.1. Lineage (GTDB taxonomy): Bacteria > Pseudomonadota > Alphaproteobacteria > Sphingomonadales > Sphingomonadaceae > Novosphingobium. The sequence goes on along the minus strand of JADYXV010000227.1, from coordinate 5,634 downwards.
TGCGCAGCTTGCTCGCGCGTATTTCCACGGCCGTCAGCAAGGGAACGATCTGATGCCGCTGGTGCTTGTTCAAGGCCTGCGGGGCGGCGTCGGGACGACAAGCCTTGTCGCAAACCTTGCCATCGGCCTTGCACAAGCGGGGCTGCCCGTCACTGTGCTGGACATGGCAGCGCGCAGTACGATGGCTTTGCACTTCGGATTGCAGCCAACCGATCGCCTGCCGCCGCTTGACGAGGCACGGCCAAACGATCTGGTTGTGCACGGCGTCACCCTGCGCGATGCCTATACCGTCGCTGATCGCGGTGATCTGACTTATGGTCTGGCGTCGGGCGAAATCAGTTTTGACGGTGACATGCTCTATCTCGCCGATGTCGGATCGGCAGACATGGGCCTGTTTGAACAATTGCGGCCCTATGCCGCGCTCGACATGCTGGTGCTGGCCCCCTCGGGCGAATGTCTGGCAAGCCTGCCCGAGGCGCTGGAAGCTGCCGGACCAAACACCCGCTTCGTGCTGAACAAGGCCGATGACACGCGAAAGCTGGCCCGCCATGCCTCGGTTTTCGTCCGCGAATTGCTTGGCGACAAACTCCTTGCCACAATCCGCAGTGATGAGGCGGTGGTTGAATCCGCTGCGATGATACACCCCTTGGTCCGCCACGCCCCCGTCAGCGCCGCCCTTCATGATATCAGCGCTCTTGGCCAACTGGTCGGTGCAATGGTGCCGCTTGGGCATGCGTCAAGCCCGGTTGCACACGAACCACCCCGTCAGGCTACCCAGGCTGCATGAACGGCTTGTTCAAACGCGCGCAAACGATCCTTTCACTGGCTGCGCTGGTCTTTGCCGCAGTCGTTGTGATCGGTGTGCCGCTCGATCTCACCCAACAATGGCTGATGGCTGGCGGCACGATTGCGGGCACAATATTGCTGAGCCGCACCAAATCGCGCAAGATGATCCTGACACTCGGGATTTTGGCAATCCTGACGTCGACACGCTACATGTTCTGGCGCACGACGCAGACCTTGTCGTTCAACACCCTGCCTGAATTCATTTTCGGCACCGGACTTTATCTGGCCGAGCTTTACGCCTGGGTTTTGCTGCTGCTGGGCTTTTTGCAAACCAGTTGGCCGCTTGAGCGCCCGGTCGTTGAAATCGAGGGCGAACCCGAAACCTGGCCAACCGTTGACGTCTATGTCCCGACTTACAACGAAAGTCTGGAGATCGTCCGAAACACCGTCTACGCCGCGATGGATATGGATTACCCGGCCGACAGGTTCCGGGTCTTTATCCTTGATGACGGACGTCGCGCGGATTTCCGCGCTTTTGCGCGTGAGGCCGGTTGCGGATACATCACGCGGGACAACAACCTTCACGCCAAAGCGGGTAATCTGAACGCCGCAATGAAGCAGACCGATGGCGAACTGATCGCCATCTTCGATTGCGATCACGTGCCGGTGCGCTCGTTCCTGCAACTTAGTGTAGGCTGGTTCCAGAAAGATCCGGCCCTTGCACTCATGCAAACGCCGCACTTCTTCTATTCGCCCGATCCGGTTCAACGCAACATCGCTTCTGCCCGTAACATGCCGGGCGAAGGCGATCTGTTCTATAATCCGGTGCAAGATGGCAACGACCTGTGGAACGCGACATTCTTTTGCGGCAGCTGCGCCGTCATCCGGGCCGAAGCTTTGGCCCAGACAAACGGTTTTGCCGGCGAAACTGTTACCGAAGATGCCCACACCGCGCTGAAACTCCAGCGCATGGGCTGGAATACGGCCTATATCTCGACGCGGCTTTCTGCAGGGCTCGCAACCGAACGCCTTGTGGTTCACATTGGCCAGCGCATCCGGTGGGCACGCGGAATGACGCAGATCATGCGGATCGACAACCCGTTGATGGGCAAGGGCCTGAAATGGCAACAGCGCCTTTGCTATCTCAACGCAATGCTGCACTTCCAGTTCCCGCTGCCGCGCATCGTGTTTCTGACTAGTCCGCTGGCCTATCTGATCTTTGGCCAGAACATCATCCAGGCCTCGGCAACGCTGATTTTCGCTTATGCCATGCCACACCTGTTCTGTTCGCAAGTGGCCGCAGAACGCCAGCAATCCGGCTGGCGCCGGCCATATTGGGGCGAGATTTACGAAACCGTGCTGGCATTCCATCTGGTAGCGCCAACCGTCATGACGTGGTTCCAGCCCCGCAAAGGAAAGTTCAACGTCACGGACAAAGGCGAATTGCTCGACAAGACGTTCTTTGATTGGGCCATCGTCAAACCGCACCTGATCACCATTGGCCTAATTCTGGGCGGCGTTCTGCTTGCCGTATCGAAGTACCTGTTTTTCCAAAGCTACTTCAACGTGCAGCTTGATACGCTTGCCCTCAACCTTGCCTGGGCGCTGTTCAGTCTGGTCCTGCTGACCACTGCAGTATCCGTGGCGCGTGAATCCCGGCAGGCGCGCAAGGAAATCCGCGTGGACGCCAAATTGCCTGTGACCGTGCACTTTGCATCGGGCCACGTTGCAGATGGCGTTACCACCGATGTCTCGATGGGTGGCGCCGCAATCCGTGTCCCCGCAGGTGCGGCGCCTGCCGATTCGGCAGCTTGCCACGTCGTGATTTCCGCAGGGACTGAAAACCTTTCCATTCCGGTCGATCAGATCCGCCGCAAGGACGATATGATCGCGGTACAATTCCACAAGCTGGAACACGTGGCAGCGCGTCAGATCGTACGCGTGGTTATGGGGCGGGCCGATGCCTGGCAGCGCAGTTATGCCCCGCAACGCGTATCGGGACTGCGTTCGTTCTGGGAAATCATTTTGATCGATATCTTGACTATAAAACGCGTACTCGGCCTCAATTTTGCCGAACGCAAAGCCGAAAAAGCAACGCTCGCTCCCTCTGTCGCACATGCCAAAGCGCCCGCTGCGACAGCGGCTCCCGCATCGTCAAAGCTGCTGAAGGCTGCCGGTCTCGCGTTCGGGCTGCTCGCGCTGGGTTATGCTCTGGCCCCCCGGTTCGCTTTGGCCGCCCCGGTCACAGCGCCCCTTACAGATCCTGCAATTGCTGCCGCAACAGCTTCAGACCAGCGCATAGAGCGGCTGACGTTCAAGGATCTGCGCATCCGCAATGCCATCCGGCTACAGGGCACGCGCGGCGAAATCAGCATTCCTTTCGGGCTACGTCAGGACCAGGTGGTGAGCGCGGCGTCCATCACTTTGCAAACCGCATGGTCTCCGGCCTTGCTGGGCGATCGCAGCCAATTGGTGATCATCGTCAACGGTGAAGTTGTTCAGGTTATCCAGCTACTTCCCCAAAACTCTGGTGGGCAGGTCATCACCGTACCGGTCAATCCCGCGCTGTTCCTGCCGGGCGATAACCAGCTCAATCTCCGCCTGATCGGGCATTATGCGCGCGATTGCGAAGATCCGTTTCACAGCGTACTGTGGGCCAACATCAGCAACACCCGCTCGTGGCTTGACCTCACGTTGCAGCCTCTGCCCAACAATCCCGATCTTGCCCGACTGCCTGCACCATTCTTTGAAAAGGGCATAAACACCGCGCTGAAAGTGCCCTTCGTATTCCCCGGCCAGCCTCATCATGGCGAGCTTGAGGCTGCTGCTTCGATGGCATCATGGCTGGGCAGTCTGGCCAGTTATCGCGGTTATGCGTTCAAACCTCTGTTCGGCGCGGTGCCCACCGGAAATGCGGTGGTTTTCCTCAATCGCGCCGATGCCATGCCGGAACTGGGCCTTGCCGTTACCGGACCATCTGCCGCGGTCATCGTCAATCCGACGGACCGGTTTGGCAAGCTGCTGGTGATCATGGGCCGTGATGATGCCGAATTGCGCCTTGCCGCGGCGGCCATTGCCACCGGAAAAGGCGTATTTGGCGGCCCCCGTATGAGCTTTGAGGGCGCGCGCATTCCAACATGGCCGCGTTATGGCGCACCGCGCTGGCTTTCAACCGACCGGGCGATCAAGGTTGGCGAACTGGTCGAGCCTTATGCGCTGCAAGGCATGGGGCTGCCGCCCGGTCCGTTGACGGTCCGTTTCCGCGTGGCGCCGGACCTGTTCTTCTGGCCGCGCCAGGGCGGCGAGGTCGATTTGCGCTATCGTTATCCCGTAGCCAGCTGGCTTGACCGTGACGCATCGCGCCTCGATGTGTCGCTGAACGGTCAGTACCTGAAATCCCTGCCGGTCACCGGCAGTTGGTGGAGCGGACTGCTTGGCAAGGCCGGGGTCAACAGCACGGACAACAATTCGGACGTGGTAATACCGCGCTACAGCCTGTTCGGTCAGAATGAACTGGTGTTCGATTACAACCTGATCGTAGCGGACAAATCAAAGTGCACCGGAATGCTGCCCGACAACGTGCGCGTTGCGGTTCTGCCTGAATCAAAAATAGACCTGACCACCGCCTATCACGGCATCGAAATGCCCGATCTGGCCCCATTTGCCAGTGCGGGATACCCGTTCACGATCCGGCCGGATCTCGCCGAAACAACTGTGATCATGGCCAGCGAACCTTCCGCCGCTGCGATTGAGGCGTTCCTGACGCTGATGGGCCGGTTTGGCGATTCAACAGGTGTTGCCACAACCGCCATCACCGTCACCGATCGCGCCGACGCCTCCCGCCTGGATGATCAGGATGTTCTGGTCATAGGCGGCACCGCTCTTGCTGGGGCGGGAGAACTGTTTGCGCAGGCGCCATTGCGTTATGAAGGCGATGCGCTGCAAGTCGCACAGAAAAGCCCGATGCAATACGTGGGCGCGCTGATGAGCAATCGTCCGCAGGCCGAAACCTCGGAAATCGAAAGCATCGTACGGAGCGCACGAGGCTTCAGCGGTATCGTCAGCTTCCGTTCGCCTTATGGCAAGGAACGCACGGTTGTCGCCTTGCTGGCCGAAGACACTGCCGAACTGCCCAAACTGGTTGATGGCATGGCAGACACCAAGATCAACGCCCAGATTCAGGGCGATCTCGCTGTCGTATCGGGCGAAGGTATGGTCAGCTTTGCCATCGGGCCAACGTACTGGGTCGGGTCCCTGCCGGTTTGGATGAAGGTCGCGTACTGGTTCAGCCAGCGCCCGTTTCTGATGGCTCTGTCCACGCTGCTTTTGGCGATGGGACTAACCGGCCCTGCATTCCTCTTCTTCCGCCGTCAGGCTCGTGCCCGACTGGCTGCCATTGACGGTAAAGGTGAACCCAAATGACGCGCAAATCTGAAATCCTTCAGCGCAGCCTCGTCATGTGCCTTATCGGCACCGTGGCTCAACCCGGCACGGCAGAAGCAGAAGTCCCCGGCGTCAAAGCCTTGATCGAACAGGCGAAGTATTGGCGATCAAAGGGCCGCAATGATCTTGCCGATCAGGCTCTGCGCCGTGCGCGCGCGCTCGACCCGACAAGCGTAGAGGCAAAGCAGGCAGCGCCTAAAAAGGCTGCGGCCAAGCCTGCGCCAAAGCCCTTGCCCAAGCCCGCGTTCGGCCAAACGCAGACCCGGGTTGCCAAGGCCCCGAGTGTGCGCGCGCCTGCGATCAAGCGCGCGACTGCAGCAACTCCGGCATCAACCGCCGGAACAGCGCGTGTCGCAGGTTTTGCGGCGCTTGATGCAGGTGACAACGATACAGCGGCAAGCCGTT
>JADYXV010000226.1 GCA_020853995.1 Novosphingobium sp. | reverse complement strand
GATGCACAGGGCTTTGAAGGACAGGCGCGTTGGAAAACAGGAAACTGACAACACTATTCGAGATCTCGGGGTCGGTGCTTGCAATGGCTTATGCACTGCTGATTGCCTCCAATACTGGCAACGAATTGACAGGGTTCACACTCTTGTTGATCTCATCGGCGCTGTTCGCTGCTTGGGCATTGATTGACAAACGGTGGACGTTCTTACTGCTTCAGGGTTTTTATGCATCTTCGTCCGTGATTGGCCTGATCCGCTGGGCTTGAACCCGAATGCTTTCCCTTTCAGGAGGCTCGGGGCCCGGAGCGGACATCTGGCTTCTGTCCCTTGCGGCCGGCGCTCCTCCCATTCTGGCGTGCGACGCCGTTCGCGGCCGACGGCACAGCACCAAACGTCCCGCATCCGTTCAACCACGGGGTTCGGTTTCCAGCTGGTCGTTGTTTCCAATGCCGATGACCGCGACGGCGGGTTCCACTTCTGCTTCTTCGTTTCAGACTTTCGGTGGTTCCAACGTCACCGGGTTTCGTTGAGATGGCGCTGACGGTGCTGACGATCATGGCGGCGATACACGCCGATCAAGGCCCGCTGGACGAAGGTATCTACAGCCTCAAAAGTCTTCACGCCGTGCCGAAACCTGGGCGAGCCAAGCTTCAATAGGTGGGTAACAGGGATGAATTTGCCCTATGGTCTGTCGGGCCCGGACCGAAAATCCTTGGCCTTTTCCAAGCTCTGAGCGTTCTGAAACCCCTTGGCCGCGGCCATCAGCCAGTTCAGGAACGAGCGCGCGTTGGGCTGGTCCAGCGTGGTCTTGCCCCAACACACATAGTAGGGATCCGGCATCGGCAAGGCATCCGCTGACAACCGCACCAGCCGCCCCGATTCGATATCGACCGCCGAAAAGGACGACTGCGCGAGGGCGACACCCTGTCCGCCGGCGGCAGCCTCCAGCGCCGAGCTGGACAGCGAATGCACCGTCACCGGCCGGATCGAGGCCGTGGTGACGTTCTGGAATTCAAACCAGCTGTGCCATTGCGGAAGCTCCGGGTAGGCCGGACCCCAGTCGATCTCGATCAACGGCAGTTCGGCAAGCCCTTTGGCAGTTGTGGCCTGCGGGTGGCGTTTCAGGAAGTCCGGCGAGCAGACCGGGAAGCAGAAGTCGGTGAACAACACGCGGGCATGCGGAAACCGCGCGGAAATCGATCCGTAGGTCAGGCGGAACATGTGCCCCTGCATCTGCGCGTCGGGTTCCAGATGCGTCGACTCCAGGCGGATCGGAATTTCGTGTGCGGTGCTCTGGAACTGGTGAATCTGCGGGTTCAACCACTTCAAAAGCAGCGTCGGCAGCCCCGACACCCTCAGATCGGCACCGGACTTTCGCTGCGATATGACCTGCTGCGCATCTCGCAAGCTGTTGAACCCTGACGCGACCAGTTCATGGTAGACCTTCGCTTCGGGCGTCAGCGCGGCGCGGCGACCGTCCTTGTAAACCATTGCGATGCCTAGGTGTTCTTCAAGGACTTTCAGTTGCTGACTGATCGCGCCAGACGTCACGCCAAGTTCCTGCGCTGCCCCGCGGACCGACCCCAGCCGCCCGAAGGCGTCGAACGCCTGAAGCGCGCGCAGCGGTGGAAGGATCGATTTCATCGGGTGCGCCCTCGTGATTCCCCAGTATCGCCATGGTTTAGCGTGGCTGTTCGGTTTGCAAGGAAATCTGATTTGTGCCAATGTGGGGTCGCACCCTAGCATCGCTGTATAACAAGATACTCCGGCACGACAAGACACTCACCTCAATGGACCGCCGTTCGCGCCGGGCGGCGGCCACAACCGGGAAAAAATCATGAACTTTTTGACAGACAGACGTTCCGTGCTTCTTGGAGCAGGCGCATTGGGGGCCACCGGCCTTCTGGGCCTGAGCGGGAAGCCCCTGCGCGCGCAGACCGCGCCACAAAAAGGCGGCACCTTCCGCTTTGCCATCGCCGATTTCAACAGCGGCGAAACGCTGGCTCCGCAGGTCAATGAAACCAAGTTCATGCAGTGCCTGCAGTTTCAGATCCGCAACTCGCTGATCGAACTCGGGCCGGGCGGCGTGCTGGTCCCCGAGCTTGCCACCGAATGGGAAGGAAACGACGATTCCACCGTATGGGTGTTCAAGTTGCGCCAGGGCGTGGAGTTCCACGATGGCAGACCCTTCACCGCCGAAGATGCCGTTTACTCGTTGAACCTGCACCGCGGCGCAGACACCATTTCCACCATCAAGGGTATGTTGGAGCCGATCATCGATGCCAAGGCGACCGACAAATATGAAATGACGGTCACGTTGTCGGCACCGAATTCCGGCTTGCCGTCGCTGTTCACCATGCCCCCGATGCTGGTGGTGCCGGCAGGCGAGACCGATTTGGACAAGGGCGTCGGCACCGGCGGCTATGTCCTGGAGGTCTATGAGCCGGGCGTGAAGGCAAGCACCGTGCACAACCCCAACTACTGGAAAGAGGGGCGCGCGCATTT
>JADYXV010000225.1 GCA_020853995.1 Novosphingobium sp. | reverse complement strand
GGCGGACGGTGGCGATGGCGATGGCGCGGGCGGCGCGGGCGGTGGTGCGGGGCATGTAGGTTTTTAGGATGCGCTGGGTTTCATCGATATCGTGGCCGGTGATGCCGGTGATCAGGTGCGCGTCCAGGCCGAGTTCGCCCAGATAGACGACGCAAGTGCGGCGCAAGTCGCGGTATTCGATGCCTGCCAGTTCTTCGGCCAGTTCGGGGTCATCTTCGCCCAGGGCGGTGGCGACGGCCCATTCCCTGATTTCAGCAAAATCACGCTGGAAGCGGGTTTGACCTGCTTTGCCGTGGTAAGTGGCAGCGACGGCATTGGGATCGAGCGGTTGGCGGGTATCGTCCAAGAGGATGGTGGGTGCGCCGCGTGCGGTGGCGGTTTCGATGTTGCTTTCAATCGCCCAACGCACGAGGCCGGTAACGGGGACTTCGACCCATGCGTTCGTTTTCAACTGGCGGACGCGGATGCCGCGCACGATGCCATCGGGGGCCATAGCCTGCAGCGTGCGCCAATCTTCCGGCTGCATCGAGTGTTCAGGCATGACGACATATTGCCGCCTGGTCATGGCCAGATAATCCTGTTCACGCTGCCCGGCCGCAAAGCCCAGCATGATCGCCAGCGCCATGGACGGCATGCCCATATCATAGCTGGCGAAGATCATCGCTTCACGCGCCTGGCGCGACCAGACGACGTGGCGCGGGGGCGGTGCGGCAAGGTTGAAATTGGCGAAGGGATTGCTGCCTTTGCCGATGATGTCTTCACTTTCAGCGAAGGCGAAGACCTGCCTGCCCTGTTTGAGGCACTGGTGCGCGGCATGGTGGCCGACGCCGGTTTTGGGATCCATCAAGGCTTTGCGCAGGTTCTTGACGCGCAGCGGGGTGATGTAGGCCACGGGATATTCACCGGCCCATTGTGCCAGGCGCTTCATGCTGGTCAGATAAGTGCGGGCGGTGCTGCGCGCGATGATCCAGTTTCCGCTGCCATCCTTTCCATCGATCACTTCGCGTTCATAGCGGGCGAGCAAGTGGCCGAAAGTGCCGGTGGCTTCACGCTTTTTTACCTCACGCGGTTTTGCGCCGCCTGATTTCCAATCATCAACCTGTGCATTGCGGGTGCGCGCAGCGGTGATGGCTGCGCCTTCATCCTTGCCCAGGGTAAGCGGTTTCCATCCGGCCTTGGCCAAAGTGGCGCTGGGTTGCCAGTACCAGCTGGTGATACCGGATTTGTTGGTTTTGCTGACGAGGCAGGGGATGCGGATTTGGGCCATGGCTTTAATCCTTCAAGCCAAAAGCGCGTTCATAATGCGCGACCTGATCGGGTGTGAGGCGTTTGGTGCGCATGCCCAGGCGTTGCTTGCCATCATGCAGCGGCGGCTTTTCCTGCGCTTCTGTAAGGTTCGCGGCGAAGGCTGGGGATAGCTTGCGTTCTACTTCGCGGCATTCATCCGCGCGGCGGATCAGCGCCTTTGCCATATCTTCAAGAATGCCAGCGTGTGGGCGGCGTGTGCCATCGAGAATAAAGCGCACCGAGCGTTCATTCATGCCGAGTTCGCGCGCGGTGGCCGTGTTGCCGCCAAGCAGCGTTACGGCGTGGGAGAACAATTCAAGCTGTGTTTTCTGGTCCATGGGGACGGTCCTTTCGTTTGACCATGGCGCGGCCGGTTGCCAGCGCGGGTGGAGTGTGACTCTGTGGGTGGCGGCCGTCAAGAGTCCTTGGCGGCCGCCGGTGTGATCAGGTGAAGTTGGCTTTGACCGCCCACATGGCGGCCTGTTCATAGTTGGTGACCGCGATCGAGCGTTCGCGGTTGTTCGGCACATTATCGCGAAGGTATGCGAGAAGATCCTCGGTCTTTGCCTTGATCGTGGCGACGACATCGGAGCCAGACGGATTGAATGCTGGCAGGGTGGAAGGTTCGGCCATTCTTGGCGCTCCCTTTGATTATGCCCGGAGCCGCCGGGCGCGGATTTCAATCGAGCAAATCGGGGAAGCGAGCGTGAATCATCCGTCCGGCCTGCACGAAAAGCTGCGCGCTGGTCTGGGCGATGATCGAGCCGCCATCGATATCGATGCGGATGGCAACGCTGGGTTTGCCGCTGGCCATGCCAGCTTCGAGCACTGCAACCTCTATCGGTTGCGTGGTGTCTTGGACCGGGCGATATTTGAGATCCGGCCAAGCATTATCGCCATCGAATTTTACAGTAAGCGCAGGCATTGGGTTTTCCTTTGTTTAGAAGGGCAGATCATCGTCTGTCAGGTCTTCGACCAGATAGCCGGGAATAAGGCGTTGGATGGCGGCGGCGGTGAATGCGGGGCCTGCCCGGTCGGCCAGATATTCGATATCGCAAGCATCGCGTGCGGCGGCCTTGCCAGATGTGATCATGGCGATTGCTAATTGTGCTTGCAGCTTTCGATTGCCGCAGTTCCAGCCATCATCAACGGCGGGAGCGTCTTGCGGCATGGCCCTGCCCGCCTCTGCTGTAGATGGCTTTGGCGTCCATCCTGTTTTTGAAACCACGGGGTCTTTGTCGACCACAATTTGCCGGTGCAAGAATTCGACCAATGGTTCGTAGGCGATTGGCGGAATAGCAGCCCAGACGCCTCCGTTCGCGATGCCAAAGGTGCCATCGCCGCTTTCCGTGATAGAAAAGATCAAGGGTTGGCCGTTCAGGTGAGTGCCATATTGGATGGCAAGAACTTCATTCATAGCGCGAGCTGTTCCTGTGCTGGGGGAAGATAACCACGGGCCTGCATGGTGGTGGTGTAGTGGTGGTGCCACTGGTTTTGGGCTTCGCGTTCGGGCTCTGTCCTGGCATCGGTGCCGAACAGGACGCGCAGGCCGTTGGTGGCGTGCCAATCAAAGCCATCATCATAGATATCGGCCAAGGCAGTGAGGCGCATGGTGGCGCGATCGGCATCGGCCTGATCAAGTTTGCCGCTGGCAATCCATTGCGGATAGAGCCGGGCGCGCTGGGCCAGTTCACGCGTGATGGTGGCGCGGCGTTGCGCCCATGTGAAGCCGTGCGTGGCCGGTGGCAGCGCCTGCTGCAGGATGCACCGGGCGTGATAACGGTTCACGTCTTCGATCAGGGCATCAACCAGCGCCAGCTGATGATCAGCCTCGGCCTGTGTCATCCGGCAGCGTTCAACCTGCTGTGGGTATGTGCGGCGGCGGGCGGTTTGTTCGCGGCGCAGCTCGTCCAGCACATCGGCCAAGGTGACATCGGGGAAGCGGGTGGAAACCTGCGGCACCGGAAGGGGGGTGACAGAATCTGTCACCCCTGCACCTTCATGATGATGGGGGCGGATGAACAGTTCATGGTGCAAAAACCATCGTGGCAATCGATGCATGGTTTAAAGCCAAGTTCCTGCCCGCGTTCCCGCAAGGCATCGTAGCGCAATCCCTGCAGCGTTGCGATCTGATGATCGAGCCGCGCGATCTTGCGTTGCGCAGTGGTGAGCGGGTTGGCGTAAGGCATCAATCCATGCCCATTGCGGCTTTGTAAGTTTCAAGCACCGCTTCCATTTCGCGGCGATCGTCGGGCTTCATCTTGCGAAGGCGGACGATCTGGCGGAGCATCTTGGCATCGTAGCCAGTCATGCGGGCTTCGTTGTAGATATCCTTGATATCGTCACCGATGCCCTTCTTTTCTTCCTCCATGCGCTCGATCCGTTCGACCAGAAGGCGCAGGCGATCATCGGCGTTGCCGTTGCGGCTGTTGTGGCCTTTGGTCATGCTGGCGTGCTTTCGCGTTCTGCGATGAAGGCTGTCAAAGCTGCTTCATCGTGTTCAAAAAAGATGAAATCGCCGTCGGGTTCGGTTGCGGCAATGCCGTGGCCCATGCCGCGCGCGGTATCGCCCGCAATCTGCAGGTCCGTGCACGTTTCAAGCTTTTCGCGCGCACCGGAAATCGACCATTCAAAACCCATGATGTTGTGCCCGATCACGTTGATTGAATGTGCAGATTGCTGCGATTTGAACATGTCCATCGCTTCGTCGACGGTGAGAAAAATCTTGGGCTGTCCGCTCACAGCAAGGATCCTTTCGCTTCGGGGAACAGGTGGGAATAGTCGGGGTAATCGCCGATGCCGCTCATGGCTGGAAGTCCGCTTCGCCCGATTGGGGGAAGGTTGACGTGAAGCAATCGAAACACAGTTCGGTGGCGTTGTCGCAATCCGCTTCGGTTCCGCAATCGTTGCAAAACTTGGCGGTGGACAGGGCGCGGCTTGCATGGACGAAATTATCATATCCACCCATGCGCGCCATTTGATTGAGCGCTGCGACGTGGGTGCAGCCGGTTTCCTTTTTCAGGCGCTTTGCACGGCGTTTGAGGCCTTCGAGCGTGGAATAAAGGGGCGCGTTCATGAGCGGCGACCAAAGCGTTTGCGAAGATCAGCCACGGAAACGTGAGTGATATCCGGATCACCGAATTGGCCACCCGAATAGATCGTGACGCGTTGATCATCGGCCTTAGCATCCGATGCCAGCAACCGCTTCATGGCTGCGCGACGCCAGCTGCCGAGCAGGATGGGGCTGGTGCCGCATGTGCCGCTGCCGGTGACGCCTGCGCAGACAAGTTGCTGGGTGCCGCTGCGATAACGGGTGTGCGCGCCGAGTTGCTCGATCATTTCATCGATCACTTCATGCGGCGGCAGGTTTTCGCCGAGCAGCTTCAAGACAAGATCGTTTGCGGCCTGCAGGCGCGCGCGGGCGGCGGGGCTCACCATTGCACCTGCGTGGCGAGATACGTGAGGCTGCCGGTGATGATGGCGATGCAGATGGCGAGCCAGCCACGGGCCATGTGCGTGGTG
>JADYXV010000224.1 GCA_020853995.1 Novosphingobium sp. | reverse complement strand
CCCGTCTCGCTTATGCGCCGCAGCCGATCCAGCAGAATCGCGCGGGCCCCCATAACATCGCCCGCCCGTTCGGCAAGCAGGCGGTTGCTGATTGCCTTGCCCTGCCGGTCAAGCCGGAACAGCAAATCGGGCCACGCTTCCTCAGGAGGCGGAGCTGGCGTTGCGCCATAGCCAACCTCGCGCAGCAACAGGACTTCGTATCCGGCGAGCGCACGCGCCCAGCCCCGCGCCGAGGGCGCATGGCAAATGGCATCAAGCAAAGCGCCAAGCCCTTGATAAAGCGGGGGATAGGAATGCCCCTCAGGCAAGCTTGCGGCGGTTAAGGCGCAGGCCCAGCTGATGCCTGCACTCGGCAGCGGTTCCGAAAGCCAGGGGCCGCGGCTTGATACCAGTTCCAACCGTGCCGAGGGCAATTGCGAGGCCGTCCGCGCGCGCACTTCCACCTCCAGCAGGTTGCCCGTAATCAGCAGAGGCCGCAATTCGCGCCCGCGCGCACCGGCCACATATGCGGCGGCAAGACCATGATCGGCGGTGAGCAAACGCACGATAGCCCCGGTTTCACCGTGGGGGCGTGATGCACAAAGGATGGCAGGCGCGCGGATCAGCATTTGGGTGCCAAAGCCTCTGCGCGTTTATGTCCCGTCGGGCAAGCCGGCATAAAGTTGCATAAGATTATTGGAACGGGCGGCGATGTGGGTTAGTTTATCCGATATGAAGCAGCTCTTCCAGCATGCCGCAATCACGGACGGGGTGACAGTTCGCGTCGCCGTGAATTTCCTGCCTGAACAGTCGCGTGTCGATGCGGGCAAATGGTTCTGGGTCTATCACATCCGGATCGAGAACGAATCGGACCAGCCTATCCAGTTGATTTCGCGCCATTGGCGCATCACTGATGGTCGCGGACAAATCAACTTTGTCGATGGTGACGGAGTGGTCGGCGAACAGCCCGTGCTCAATCCCGGCCAATCGCATGATTATGTCTCGGGCTGTCCGCTGGGAACGCACCACGGCAGCATGGAGGGGCATTACACCATGCAGCGGGCCGATGGCGGGCTGTTCGATGTGGCGATACCCTTCTTTCCTCTGGCGGCTCCGGCTCCTGCGAACTAACGCCAGCCCGATATGAAAAGCCGGATATGAAACGTACCCACCTTCCTTTGAACGGCCTGCGCGTGCTGGATGCAGCAGCGCGCCATCTGTCGTTCACCCGCGCTGCGGATGAACTGGCGGTAACGCCTGCGGCGGTTGGCCAGCAAATCCGTGCGCTGGAAGATCTGCTGGGCGTAGTGCTGTTCCGGCGCACATCTAAAGGGCTGGAACTGACGGATGAGGCGCTATCTGGCCTTGATGCGATCCGCGAAGGCTTTTTGCGTTTCGAAGAAGGCGTTCAGGCGGTGCAGGCTGGCCAGTCGAGCCATGTCTATACCATTGCCTGTCCGCGCGATTTCTTTGCGGCATGGCTCTCCCCCCGGTTGGCGGCATTCCGTGCGGGCAACCCGCAAATGCGTTTTTCGCTGGTGGGCGGTGATGCCGATATCGACTTTACCGAGGCGAACCTCGATCTTGCCGTGCGCTGGGCCGAGGGGCCGGGCGACCTTGAAGGCATTGAATTGGGGACACCTTTGATGGTTACCATCGCGGCGCCAGATGCAGCCGATGATTGTCCGTGGATCGGTTGGCCGGGTGATCCTGCGCCTGGCGGCGGCGACGTCGGTTTTTCGGTCGGTGATGCCGGTACGGCCATCAGCGCGGCAAGGGCCGGACTAGGGCGCGCCCATGTGCCGTATCAACTGGCCGAGGCGCCATTGGCGGCGGGCCGCATTGTTGCAAAAGGCGCGCCTGAGCGTTCACGGCGGGGCTATTGGTTGATCGCGCCTTTGCCACAATGGCGGCAGAAAAAGGTCAAGGCACTTGTCGCCGCTCTTTCTGCCTGATCCCAAGGGTTTACCCCGATTTGTGACGGTCAGAATTTAGCTGATTTCCGGCCGTTGCATTACTCCATGTTAACCTGCGTCGCTTACTTGTCCTCCGATGGGGTCAAGTCACCACCTTGCCGATGCGCTTTCCGGGCCAAAACGCCTGGCCGCAACCGTGCGCCGTGGTCTTGGTGGCCGTTGGGCGCAACGCAAAGGTGACAGCTTTACAAAGGCTTATGCTGTAAACCTGTCGCACCGGTTGCCACTGCTCTATCTCGTAGTGGTGTTCAATTGCGTGCTCATGTCGCTGCGCTTCCAAAGCTTGACGCCCGTCTGGATTTTCCTGTTCGGGCCATTGGTCATCGGTTCTTTCGCGATCTGGCGCGCTTACTACTGGTTGCCGGACCGGGTTGCTGGGCGGTCAATGGCGACATTGCGCAGCGATTTGCGCGGCATGAGCTGGCTTGGCGCGGCGTCGGGACTTGTCTTCGGGCTATGGGCGATGTTGCTGAGCGCTTATGGCGATGAGTCGAGCCAGTCATTCATCCATTACATTGTTGCGGTAACCTTGTTTTCCGGCGTTCTGGGGCTGGGGCATGCGCCGCTTACCGCGCTGCGGATCGCGTTTGCGCTGACCATCCCGACTTCGCTGCAAACCTTGTTCAGCGGCCACTCCAACGCGTTGGAAGTGGTGCTTGTGCAAACTGTGGTGACGGCTTTGTTGCTGTTGATTACCAACGGCCACCATCGAGACTTTGTGAAACTTGAATTGTCGCGCCAGCGTCTGGTGCGGCGTGAACGGCAAGCTGCATTGCTGGCCAAAGACAACATGTTGCAAGCAACGGTCGATCCGTTGACAGGTGCGCTGAACCGCAGGGCGATTCTGGCACGGCTTGAAGCAGAGCTTGCCGCAAAGCACACGGGGACCGCCGCTGCATGGCTGGCGCTGATTGACCTCGACGGGTTCAAGCACATCAATGACACCTATGGCCACGCGGCAGGCGATACGGTGCTTGCTACCATTGCGTCGCGTTTTGCCAGTGTCGAGCATGTCAAAAGTTACGGCCGGTTGGGCGGCGATGAATTTGCGGTTATCCTTGATGCCGCGCTTGATGAAGCCGCGGTGCGTAAACTGGCCAATGATCTGTCCGATGCGCTGCGTGCGCCTGTAATCCATGCCAATGTCGTCTTGCGGTTATCGGGATCAATCGGCGTACATCGCGTGGCAGGGCGCAGCGCGAGCGACTGTCTGGAGCGGGCAGATGCGGCGCTGTACAAAGCCAAGGAACAGTCGGACGGCACCGTTGTCGTGTTCAGCCCGGATGATGAAACCGAACTTTTGCAACGCGCTACCATTACGCGCCAGTTCAACAATTCCAATCTCGAACAGCGGATCAAGCTAGTTTACCAGCCCATTGTCGATCTGACTGACAACAGCATTACCGGGTTTGAAGCCTTTGCACGGTGGAGCCCGGACGGACAAAGCTGGCTTACACCGGGCCAATTCATGTCGCTTGCCGTGGCAACCGGACGGACGGGGGAAATGACCCGCATGGTTCTGGCCCGCGCCATGTCGGAATGCCGGACGTGGGAGCAGGGCCGGACGCTGTCGATCAACCTTGCACCGCGTGATGTAATGCGCGCAGGCACACCTGATGTGCTGTCGCAGTTGATGGATGAAGCAGGCGCACCGCCACAGTCCATCATCCTTGAAGTGACAGAGCGCGCCTTGTTAGATGACCCCAAGCGCGCCGAGGCTCAACTGAAGGCGTTTCGCGCCCGTGGCTTCCGCATTGCGCTGGATGATTTTGGCGCGGGCTGGTCAAGCCTCAGCCAGGTGCACAGCCTGCCGCTTGATATCATCAAGATCGACCAGGCACTTTCACGTGCCCTGGCCAGTGATCCGGGCGCGCGGGCGCTGGTCAGCAGCATCGTTTCGCTCACGTGGCAACTGGGGATAGATTGCACGATCGAGGGCGTTGAAGACGAAGCCCAGGCCGAAACTGCACGCTCGCTTGGTATCCGGCTGATGCAGGGCTACCACTTCGGCCATCCGGCACCGGCCGAGCAGGCTATGGCCCGCCTTGCCAGCGCGGCGTGATCGCTCTGGCTTCTGACTCTTACTGTTAGTGTTCGAAAACCACCGGCCGGGGTGTTCCGGGCGGGTGGATGCGCCGGAACAATTTGCCCTTTTCACTGAACAATACGAACAACAGGCTGAAAATGCCTGCCGCCAACAGCCCGAGCGCAAGAGGGTGGGCTGTGCCGTCATAAGCCTGTCCGATGACGATCCCGATGATCGATCCGATGACCATTCGCAGAAAGGACTGTACCGAGCTGGCGGAGCCGGCGGTGCGTTCAAAGGGTTGGAGCGCGATGGAATTGAAGTTGGCACCGATGAAGCCGATGAGAATCATGTTTGT
>JADYXV010000223.1 GCA_020853995.1 Novosphingobium sp. | reverse complement strand
CCCGCATGTCGCTCATTGTAGAGGTTGATAATGGCCGCAGCGGCTTCCTCGATCGAACGGCGCGTTACATCGATGACAGGCCAGCCATTGTCGGCAAACATCCGGCGCGCATAGGCCAGTTCACGTTGCACGGCTTCCTGGTCGACATAGTCCGTATCCGGCATCTGATTGAGCGACAGGAGCCGGTTGCGGCGAATCTGGACGAGCCTGTCCGCGCTTGTCACCAGTCCGACGACCAGCGGATGTTTCAGGCTGAACAGGTTTTCAGGCGGCGGCGATTCGATAACGATCGGGATATTGGCTGTCTTGTAACCCCGATTGGCGAGGTAGATCGACGTCGGCGTTTTCGAACTGCGTGATACTCCAGCGAGCAGGATGTCTGCCTCTTCCCAATTTTCATGGCCAACGCCATCGTCATGCGCAATCGTGTATTGGATGGCCTCGACGCGCGCAAAATAGGCTGCATCTAGCATATGCTGCCCGCCTGGCCGTGCCTTCGCCGTCTGGCCAAGCATTTGCGAAAGGGCATGAACGACCGGATCGATTGCAGCGACCATAGGCAGCCCAAGCGCGCGGCATTTGGCTTCCAATGTCCTGCGGACATCTGCATTGACCATGGTGTAGAGAATAAGCCCCGGATTCTGTGCAATATCTGCCATGATTCGGGTCAAATGACCTTCAGAGCGAACCATTGGCCAGAAATGCTTGATCGTTTCCACCGAGTCGAATTGCGCAAGGGCGGCCTTGGCCACGGTCTCGAGCGTCTCGCCGGTCGAGTCCGAGACGAGGTGCAGATGAAGGCGGTTCACGCAGGGCGGCAGGCTGTGGACAACATTGGGGACAGGGCTACTCCAAAAAGCTGCGCAAATCCAAGCCCACAATTCAACCCCGTGCCACCGGAATCCGTCCACAGGGCTTTCAACAGCTCACTGATTCCATCCACGCCCTGTGAATTACCGGGACAGGTTACGCGACTCGCAGGGCTTCGGCGCTTCGTCCGCCGCGCACGGTGTTGGCAATTTGCGGGACAGCGCATAAACCCGGCAAACCCGATCCCTAACAACAACTACAATCCTCTTTAATATAGAAATGATTCAGTAAGCATGGCCAATCTGACCACGAAGCCCTTGCTGGCGACCCTGAACGGAGTCCGCCAGGAAACACCGCCGGTGTGGCTCATGCGGCAGGCAGGCCGCTACCTTCCCGAATATCGCGCACTCCGGGCAAAAAAAGGTGGCTTTCTTGAGCTGGTCAATGATTCCGCTGCAGCTGCTGAAGTGACGATTCAACCGATCCGGCGGTTCGGATTCGACGCTGCAATTCTCTTTTCCGACATTCTGGTCGTGCCTCACGCGATGGGCCAGGATCTCTGGTTTGAGGAGGGAGAAGGTCCTAGACTCGCCCCCAGGCTGGTCGATCATGCGCTCGATAGTCTTGAAGCCGTTCCTCAGAGGCTTGCGCCGGTCTATGAAACAGTCCGTCAGGTTCACGCCCGGCTTGAATCCCAAACCACCTTTCTCGGTTTTGCCGGAAGCCCGTGGACAGTTGCAACCTACATGGTCGCGGGGCAGGGCAGCCGAGAGCAGGCAGAAGCACGCCGCTTTGCCTATCGCGATCCAGTTGCCTTTCAGGCGCTTGTCGATGCCATCATCGCATTGACCGTCGATTATCTTTCCGGCCAGATCGATGCGGGCGTCGATGCCGTCCAACTCTTCGATAGCTGGGCCGGTAGCCTGAGCCCGGCGCAGTTCGAGCGCTGGGTGATTGGGCCCAATGCAAAAATTGTTTCTTTGCTGAAGGTTCGCCATCCAGACATCCCGATCATCGGCTTTCCCAAAGGCGCAGGCGGAAAGCTTTCCGCCTATGCGCGGGAGACGTGTGTCGATGCGATCGGGCTCGATGAAACGGTGGATCCGTTCTGGGCCAATGCGAACTTGCCGGAATCCCTTCCGGTTCAGGGTAACCTTGATCCATTGGCGCTGATCGCCGGTGGCGTTGCTCTTGATGATGCCACGAACCACATCCGGCGTGCGTTTTGCGATCGCCCCCATGTCTTCAACCTTGGTCATGGCATTCTCCCGGATACGCCGATCGAGAATGTTGAAGAACTGCTCAGAAAGGTGCGCGGATGATCGGTTTTCTTGGCAATGCCTACCTCTGGGTAAAATCGGCACATGTGATTTTCGTCATCTTCTGGATGGCCGGATTGTTCATGCTTCCCCGCTTTCTGGCTTATCACCAGGAAGCTGATCCCTTGTCCTCCGAAAATTCAGTCTGGGCCGAACGAGAGCGTCGGCTGATCAGGATCATCCTGAATCCGTCGATGATTTTGGCCTGGCTGTTTGGCTTGTTGCTCGTGCTTGATACGGGAGCTCATGCTCAGGGGTGGTTTCACCTCAAATTTGCTGCGGTTATTGGGCTCTCGGGTTATCACGGCTGGATGGCGGGATATAGCAGGAGGCTTGCTCGGGGTACCCGTACTTTGACCAGCAGATCGCTGCGCATGCTCAACGAAGTCCCCGGCATTGCTGCTGCCATTATCGTCATCATGGTCATCGTTCGGCCGTTCTGAGAGGGCGAGACTATGCGGGTGCTGAAACTGCTTCTTTTGTCGTTGTCCTTGTTCCAGCCTGCTGCAGCAATTGCCGACGCTGGCCATCAGGCTTTTCTTGATCAAACGCTGGCTGATGTCCGGGCGACGGATCAGCTTCCAGCAGCGGCCGTGATG
>JADYXV010000222.1 GCA_020853995.1 Novosphingobium sp. | reverse complement strand
TCTTCTAATATGCTTTGGGAGAGCGAAATGTTGCCAGTTGAACGCATTATCGGCGAGGAAGGTCTTGCCGCAACACCCGGTGGCCTGCGCGTTGCCATGCGCCTGCCGTGGTATCGCTCGCTGCCCTTTTCAACGGTGGTGGTCGCAGCCGTCGCCATTGATGGGCAGGCTGTGGACCTTTCCGATGCGCGTGTGGAATATGATGGCATGTCATGGCCGCTGTCTGAACAGGGGGAGCGGGTCGATACATTCTGGTTTGTGCGCGACAGCGCGTTCTTGGTCTTGCCAAACCACACTACACCTGCAGGAAGCGAACATGAGGTGTCGCTGACCATCAATGTCAGCCCGCCCTACATTCCTGGCATGACTCGCACCAACCCGCAAACCTCAACCCTGCGCGTCGCCTGACCGGCATCATAAGGAACCTCAGTCATGGCAACTGCCACCGGCCCGCAGATGGGCGTCACCCTCTATTCCTTCACCAACGAATGGCTCACCCGCCAGTTCGAACTGCCCACGCTTCTGGCTGAAGTCGCCCGCCGCGGATTGGGACCGAACATCGAGATCATCGGCTTCCAGAATTTCAAGGAGTTCCCCGATGTCTCGGATGACTTCGCGGCAAAGTTCAAGGATATGGTCGCCGAACTGGGCCTGAACCCGGTGTCGTGCGCGATCAATTCCGATCGGTTTCTGAAGCCCGGCCAGCAGCCGATCGATGATGCTTCGCTGGTCGAATATCACAAGCGGCAGCTGCGCTCGGCCAAGAAGATGGACTTTTCGCTGGTGCGCTATCAGTTCGCGCTGCCCGTCCACCTCCTGCCCGAAATCGCGCCCTATGCCGAAGAGTTGGGCATTCGCATGGGCGTAGAAGTCCACGCGCCGATGTGGGCCGGGCACCCGGCGGTGCAGGCCTATGCCGAAATGTATGACAAGCTGAATACGCCGGTGCTGGGCTGGATCCCGGACTTTGGCGGCACCGCCAGCCGCATCCCGGAATCAATGCTCGATGCCGCACGCCGCACTGGCGCTTCTGAAAGCTTGCTTGATAAGCTGAAGGAGGTTTGGCTTGAGGGCGGCATGAGTCATGAGAAAGCGGGGCGTCTGCGCGAATGGGGCCTTGCCAATGGTCATAGCCCTTTGCACATCCAGGCCGCGTGCCTTGCCTTCTTCATCCTTTCAAACGAAGATCCGAAAAGCTGGGCGCAATTGGTTGACCGCACCATCCACATCCACGGCAAGTTCTATGGCGTGAGCGAGGATCTGGTCGAAGAAGCCATCGACTATGCCACCATCCTGCCGCTGTTCCGTGATGGCGGGTTCACTGGCACCATTGTTTCGGAATGGGAAGGCCACGCCTACGATACGCGCGATGCTTTCTTGCAGGTCGAGCGTCATCAGGCGATGTGCCGCAAAATTTTGGCTGCTTGAATTGGCGCTGCCGCAGGTGAAATTGCTTCGCCTGCGGCAGCGGCCAAACAACGGCTGTCAATCCGCCTTCAGATAGGCCGTACACATCTTCCCAAGCCCATGCTTGAGCGTTGACCAATCTTGTTTGGTCACGGATTCGCGGGTTGAGCCGAGGCTGAGCTGGCGCGCCAGCGTGGAAAAGATCACGAGATACGCGTTATTGGCGCGCACGTCGCGGTCTGCCGCAGTCGTCATTTCGCAGTAGGACAACATGGCATCACACGATTTTCGTGCAACGGTCAGCGCGGCTGTCCTGCCCGGTTCCGCAACCTGTGGGTCATGTTCAGCGCGCATCATGGCGATGCGCAAGATCGAGGCGTACTCGGTCAACATTGCGGCATAGCTATTGACGAAAGCAGGTACAAAATCGTCAAGCGTAGGGCATTCTTTGACAAGCTGGGCGAGCATCGCATCTTCAGCGGTACGCAATTCTTCCATCGTCTTTGCAATGACCGCCCGAACAAGATTTTCTTTGCTTTCGAACCGCAGGTAAATTGACCCGATTGAAACATTGCCCCGCGTGCTGACCTCGATCAGCGTAAACTCCTCGCTGCTACGCTCTTCCATCAGCTGGCGCGCGGATGAAAGCATACGCTCCAGCGAGGCCTTGCTGCGGCCTTGCTGCGGCATCCGGCTTACGGTTTCAACCGATAGCTGTGGCGGTAATTTCTTCTGAGCAGTCTTTGGCATTAAGAGGTCGTCCGTGGAAACTAAGGTTGGTGCCCAGTGACGAGCAGCCATCGTGGGTTATGTCCAAACCATCTATAGCGATGTGGCAAGCGCCTTGTCCTGCAAAATGCGCCAAGTCAGATCCCGCGCGCGCCTGCGGTGCGCGATAGCACCACGAGAATGGCCGCCGCTCCCAGACCAATCATCCCGGTAATCAGGAAGGCGCCCTGCATTCCGCCAGATGCCTTGGCGATATTGCCCACCACGATCGGCGATAGCGCCTGACCCAGAAAGAACATGCTGGTCCACACCCCCATGCCGCGCCCACGATGTTCGTAAGAGAACTTGCCTTGCGCCCATGCGATCAGGGCAGGCACAGCCATCCCCGCGCCTGCCTGCTGGAACGCCAGCGCAAATTGCATTTCAAGCACTGATGAGGCCCTGCCAACCCCGGCGAGGCCTATGCCAAGAAGCCCAAGGAAAACGGCAATCTGGATGGCATTGGAATAGCGCGACACCGCCCGAAAGATCAGCGATCCCACCACGATGAAAAACGCAGGGATGGATGTGGCCTTGCTCACGTCCATCGGGTTGGTCACCCCGATCTCGCGCCAGGCGATGCTGCCGTTCACGATGAACACATAGTACAGGATCGAGGCAAACAGCGTCATCCCGCCCACCAGCACGGCGGTGCCGGTCGGGAAGGGCTGCCCTGCGGCTGCGGCATTGCTGGCCAGTGCAGCAGCTTCACTGTCGGCTTCAGGCTTCTTCGGTTCAAACAGGAAGAAATACATCGAAATGAACACTGGCAGCGCGATCAGGTAAACCAGAAAGCCGCCATTCCAGCGCACCGAAGCCACCGCAGCCACCAGAATGAACACGGCAGGCTGAAAGAACGGGCCGATAACCCCTTGCAGCATCAGCCAGTTGCGCCGCCCCTTATCGTCCCAGTAATCGGCGATCAGCGTGTTGACGATGGTCAGGATGCCCGCTTCGCATACGCCCAGCAGAATCCGGCTGGCAAAGATGGCGTCAAGGTTTTCAAGGAAAAACGGCATCGTCCCGACAATGCCATAGAAGACTGTCGAAATCAGCAGCAGTAAGCGCCTGCCAAAACGGTCAACCGCAAGTCCCGCAAACGGAGCGAGCAGGGCAATTGCATAGCCAGGCGCGGTGACCATGGCCGGCACTCTGATGGCCGCGTCAGGAATGTCTTTGAAGTGCTCGATGATCGAGGCGACCACCGGGAACATCGCAATGATCGCAAAAACCGGGAGAAACCCTGCCACCACAATGGTGAAGCCTTGTGGCTTCAGGGTCAAAGCCTTGTAAAAATCAGTCAAGAATCGCATTCAGCCTCTCCCGCCGTGGCCCGTATTCGGCCCTCATTGCTGCTGGATTTTGGCAGGGCTATCAAAGTAGAACTATCATTACAATTAAAATGTGAATCGGCAGATCTGTCGCATGCGTCGCCCACTAACTAGAATTTCCATTCTTGACAGGCGGCGTGCTTGCTGGAATATATGTTCTAATAATTCGAGCCACGCCAAGGCGGCTGCGATGATGGGAGACGGTTGTGGCACATCCTGCCGTAAACAAATGGCATCGCAGGGATTTCCTTGGTGCAGCGGCGCTTGTGGCACTGTATTTCGGGCTTCCCGAAACGGCTCTTTCTCTAGATACACTACCAAACGATAAAGCGCCGACCAAGCGGCAACGGCAGCTTATGCGCATTGTCAGCGATCTGGTCCTGCCGCGCACCGATACCCCCGGAGCAGGCGAGGTTGGCACCGGCGATTTCGTGCTGCTGGCGCTTGCACACGGCCTTGGCGGTAGCGACGCTGCCATCCCTGCGGCTCTGCGATCCACCCTTGCGCCCGGCATAGTGCCGCACCTGAAAAGCGATGGTGCGCTGCGTCATGCCGATTGGCTTGAGGCTGAACTTGATCGGCGCGCCGGGGGTGATTTGCAGGCGGCTGCAAAACCACACGATCTGGTCGCCGCGCTTGATGCCGATGCTTATGCCAAAGGAATGGACGGCCACCCCTGGCGCACAATCAAAACACTGGTCCTGACGGGCTATTACACCAGCGAAGTTGGCGCCTCGCAGGAACTGCGGTTTGAACTCGTGCCCGGACGCTGGGACCCGGACCTGCCGGTAACCGCCCAAACGCGCGCCTTTTCCAGTGACTGGACTGCAGTTGATTTCGGCTGATGGTCAATCGGAGCCAACTCATGGATTTTGACGCAATCGTTGTCGGATCGGGCATTACCGGCGGCTGGGCGGCCAAGGAACTGACCGAGGCGGGCCTCACCGTTTTGATGATCGAGCGTGGGCGCGAAATCCGCCACCAGCTTGATTATGAAACCGAAATGAAATCGCCATGGGACCTGCCGTTTCGCGGGGCAGGTGATCAGGAAATGTATCGCAAACTGCACCCGGTGCAGATGCTCAACCGCCATTTCACCGAATACACCCAGAACCACTTCGTCAACGATGCTGAAAACCCCTACGCCAAGGATGGCGACACCGCATTCAACTGGTTCCGTAGTTACCAGCTTGGCGGACGCTCGCTCACCTGGGGGCGGCAGACCTATCGCTGGTCGGACTATGATTTCGGCGCAAACAAGCGCGATGGCCACGGCACCGATTGGCCGATCCGCTATGCCGAACTTGCCCCATGGTATGACAAGGTTGAAGAGTTCATCGGCGTTTCCGGACAGGCAGAAGGGCTGGCCCAGTTGCCTGATGGCAAGTTCCAGCCCGCCATGGCGCTGAACGTTGTGGAAACCCACGTGCGCGAAACCGTGCGCGCGCGCTGGCCAGAACGCTGCCTGACGATTGGCCGCACCGCGAATCTGACGCAGGAAAAGCCTGATGAAGGACGCGGCCCTTGCCAGTTCCGCTCGATCTGCGCGCGCGGCTGTTCCTACGGTGCCTATTTC
>JADYXV010000221.1 GCA_020853995.1 Novosphingobium sp. | reverse complement strand
CCCGCGCGCGGTGCCAGGCATCCAACGGCAGCACCAACGGGCCTAGCGGCTCAGCGTCAGCGTCTAAAGTTTGATCAATATCGTATGTGTCGCTCACAAATCAGTTTCCCGTACAGTTCAGACGCCATTCGGCGCCCCCTCTGTCACGGAAACCTGAGAGCTTTCCCCCGCCCCCCTCTCCAGAAGGGTTTCATGGGGTTACCCCTTCGGCGGCCCCCTTCTGTTAAAGGGTAGCACTTTCCAGAGCGTCGCTATCGACCCACGCGGTCCATTTGCCTGAGAGATTCCGGGGCGGTTGCTCCTTCGGCGTCTCACGATTCTGAACGAATCGAGAGAGCTCTCCCGCGCGATCAGCGACATCTCTACTTCGCTGCAGTGCAACGTGAAGTCAACCACGCCCGCATACCCTTATCCCCGACGAAGGATGCGCCCGAAATCATCATGCTCCAAAACGAACCGCCCACGCTGCTTGTTTCCGGCCAAAGTCAAAATAACTTGGGCCAAATCTGCGGCCTTTGCCGAACGGTATTTGCGCATTGGCCCGACCAGCAGCAAATCAACAAGCGGACTGAAGAGCATACCCCAGCGTTCTGCTCGACGCGGCGGGCCTTCACGGTGCCCGCGCAAAAGGCCCGGACGGATGATATCAAGCCGGTCAAAATGCAGCTTGGCCAATTTGTCCTCCACCTCGCCTTTGACAGACAAATAGAAGTTCTTCGAGGCAAACTGTGCGCCAACAGACGAAAGGACGATCAATTGGCGTGCGCCCGCGGCCTTTGCAGCAGCAGCGCATTGCAGCACCAGATCATGATCCACAGCGCGGAATGCAGCCTTGTCACCACCGACAGTTTTGATCGTGGTACCAAGAGCAATCACCACGGTGTGCGGCCGCCCGGCAGCAATAGCATCGGGCCAATGCTCTGTGTCGGAAAGCAGCAATTCCATGCGCGCGCCTTTGGGCAGCGGCACTTCCCGCCGCGCGACCGCAACCAAATGTACGCTGGGCCGCCCGACAGCCTCCTTAATCACTGCCCGCCCGATCAAGCCGGTGGAGCCGACGAGGACGACGCGGGTTTGATCAGACATTGCGCAGGCCTTCTGGCGTTTCACCAAACAGCCGCGCATAACTATCAATCGCATAACGATCAGTCATGCCGGAAATGAAGTCCGCAATGTGCCGTGTTCTTGCAGGCTCTGTGTGCGGCAGGGTAATCCGCCAGCTATCGGGCAACAGCGCAGGATCATTGGCATATGCACCAAACAATGCGGCAATCACATCTCGCGCCCGATCTGCCGTGGCGCGCTGTTCATCGTGCAGATACAGCCGATCGTACATGAACTGCTTAAGGGCGCGCTCTTCCTCGCCCATCACCGCTGAAAATGTCGCCAGCGGACGGTCTGATGCCCGCACGTCCTCAACGCTCATGACGCCGGTGTCAGTTATGCGCGTCCGCGTTTCGGCGATGACGTCGTTGACCATCCGACCGATCTGCCCACGCACCAATTCACGCAACATCCGGTCTTGCGGTGCCCCCGGGTAACGCTGCTCGATCAGGCGCCATTGTTCGGCAACCGCCGGCAACTCCATCAGGTCGTCAAGGCTCAAGAACCCCGCACGCAAGCCATCATCGATATCGTGATTATCATAAGCGATATCATCTGAAATAGCAGCAACCTGCGCCTCCAACGATGCGAAAGTCTGCAGGCCCAAGGGATAGGCTGCATCAAGTTCTCTTAACGCCCACGATGGCTGCATGATCGGGCCGTTGTGCTTGGCAAGGCCCTCTAGCATCTCCCACGAAAGATTGATGCCTTCGTGCCCACAATAGGGACTTTCAAGCCGCATCAGCACGCGCAAGGTGTTGGCATTATGGTCAAACCCGCCCGCACTCTCCATCGCCGCCTCCAGCGCATCCTCGCCAGCGTGGCCGAACGGTGGGTGACCGATATCATGCGCAAGGCACAATGCTTCGGTCAAATCCTCGTCAAGCCCCAAAGCCCGCGCGATCACTCGGCCAATTTGCGCCACTTCAAGGCTGTGCGTCAGACGGACGCGATAGTGATCACCATCAGGCGCGATAAACACCTGAGTTTTATGGCGCAGACGGCGAAAAGCGATGGAATGGATAATCCGGTCACGGTCGCGTTGAAAGTCGCTGCGTGGTCCACGCGCAGAGCCACCATCAGTGGCAAATTGACGCCCACGCGATCGTGCAGGATCGCTGGCATAAGGCGCACGGCCATAGCTTGTCATCGGATCAGCCGAAAATCCAGTCGACAGCAGCTTCGGCATGGATGCGCGTACAATCATAAATTGGCAGGACATTGGCATCGACATCGACAATCATGTCAAGTTCGGTGCAGCCCAGCACAGCGGCCTGCGCGCCCTGATTAGCCATTGTGGTCAGCATTGATTTGAGTGTGCGTTCGGCAGCCCGCGTGACCTTGCCCTGCATCAGTTCTTCGTAGATGATCCGGTCAACTTCCTCGACCTCTTCCATCACTGGCGGTAGCAACGTGATGCCATGGGCCACCAGGCGTTTACGATAAAAGCTTTCCATCACGACGTTCCGTGTGCCCAACAACGTCGCGCTGGTTATACCGTCAGCTTTCATTTTGCTGCCCACGACTTCGGCGATATGAATCACTGGGACAGAAACGGCGGCTGCCACTTTGTCATAGACTTTGTGCATGGAATTGGCGCCGATCAGCACCGCCGTGGCACCGGCCTGTTCAAGCCTACGGGCGCTATCTGACAGGATTTCTGCGGCATTCGCCCACTGCTCTGGCGTCGAAAGGCGCACAAGGTCGGCGAAGTTCAGGCTTTCTATCAACAAAGGCGCGCTCACGTCCATGCCGGCGCGCGCTTGCACCAATTGATTAATGTCTTCGTAATAGGTGCGGGTCGAAACCCAACTCATGCCGCCAATCAGGCCGATCTTGCGCAAAGTCCGATACTCCTAGGGGCTGTCTGGCTTTGGAATCATGGAGCAGAATTTCGATACGTTATCGTCATCCCGGCCTTGACCCTGAATCCCGTTGTTTCTTTTGCAACGTCGCAAAGAAGCGGGACCCCGGGTCAAGCCCGGGGTGACGGAATAGTGTAGCGAATTTCAGTTTCACATGACTAGCCCTTACGGAAGGTCGGAAGTCAGGTCCAGAGCATCGCTGCTGGAATTGCGATCCAACCCTTGTTCGGGTCAGGAAATCAGCGTCTTTCGGAGGCGAAGCCAGTGGCGCAAAGGGCAGCAGCGCCAGTGGTGACGCCGAGCAATTCCGCATCGCCAATCCGGCGTACCGTGGCCACATAATCGGCCAGTCCGCGCTTTGGCCCCTGCAAGGCCTGAAGCTTCTGCAGTTGCCCGATCGACAAAAGGTCAGTCATCCGGTCAGCCATGCAGGCCGCGTTGGCATCTGAAAGTCCGGCTTCGATCAACGCGGACTTTACGCGCCCCTGAGCCAGCTTGGCAGGAGCGCAGGCCGAGATTGCGCAGGCAGCGACAAGGCACAGCCCCAAGCGCACTCCCGGCCCCATACGCATCAATGCCCCAGCGACTTGACGATATCCTCGACCATCTTCTTGGCGTCGGCGAGAAGCATCATCGTCTGGTCCATGTAGAACACGTCGTTGTCGACACCGGCATAGCCGACCCCGCCCATCGAGCGCTTTACGAAAAAGATCGTTTTAGCTTTGTCTACATCGAAAACGGGCATGCCGTAGATCGGTGAGGATTTGTCCGTCTTGGCCGCAGGGTTGACCACGTCGTTCGCGCCGATGATGAAGGCAACGTCGGCTTGTGCGAATTCGCTGTTGATGTCTTCCAGTTCGAAAACTTCATCATATGGTACGTTGGCTTCAGCCAGCAGCACGTTCATGTGCCCCGGCATACGGCCTGCGACAGGGTGGATCGCGTACTTCACATTGACGCCGTGAGCCTTCAACTGGTCACCCATTTCGCGCAGCGCATGCTGGGCCTGGCTGACCGCCATGCCGTAGCCCGGAATGATAATGACACTTTCGGCTTCCTTCATCATGTAGGCCGCATCTTCAGCCGAGCCGCGCTTCCAAGGACGCTGTTCACGCGCTGCGCCGCCACCTGCTTCGGGGGCTGCGCCAAAGCCGCCAGCGATCACCGAAATGAAGCTGCGGTTCATGGCCTTGCACATGATGTACGAAAGGATAGCACCTGACGAGCCGACGAGCGCACCGGTGACGATCATCGCAGTGTTCTGGAGCGTGAAGCCCATCGCCGCAGCGGCCCAGCCCGAATACGAGTTGAGCATCGAGACGACGACCGGCATGTCCGCACCGCCGATTGGAATGATCAGCAAGAAGCCGATGATGAACGCAAGCACAGTCAGCGTCGCGATGACCCAAACCGACTGGTCCTGAGTGAACCATGCCGTCAAAGCGATGATCGCAAGCAAGGTGCCAAGGTTAAGCGCGTGACGCCCCGGCAGCATGATCGGCGAGCCGCTCATCTTGCCGGCAAGTTTGAGAAACGCGATGATCGAACCGGAGAAGGTGATCGCACCGATGGCGATACCAAGGCCAAGTTCTATGCGGCTGACTGGGTTGATTTCACCATCGGGCAGCATGATGTCGAAGGCTTCAGGGTTCAGATAAGCCGCAAGCCCCACTAGAACCGCCGCGAGGCCGACCAGCGAGTGAAACGCCGCAACCAACTGCGGCATATCCGTCATCTTGATCCGCCGGGCGGTTGTCAGACCGATGACCGCACCCACAGCAATGGCTGCAAGAATTTCGCCGAATGAGAAGAAGTCAGGCCCGACATAGCTGTTGAAAGCATCACCGGCCTTCATCGGCATGTGCGTAACCAGCGTAGTCACGACCGCAATGGTCATGCCGATCATGCCATAACGGTTGCCCGCACGGCTGGTGGCTGGGCTGGAAAGCCCGCGAAGTGCCAGAATGAACAGGACACCCGATACGAGGTAGGCGAATGCAACCCACGGAGAAACAGCGACGTGTTCCATCACTTCTTCTCCTTCTTCTTGTACATTGCCAGCATGCGTGCCGTAACGGCAAAACCGCCGAAGATATTGACCGATGCCAGCACCACAGCAAGGAGGCCAAGCCACTTGGCTGAAGGGCTACCAGCGGCAGCCGAAGCGACCAGCGCACCCACCACGATCACCGAAGAAATCGCGTTAGTAACGGCCATAAGCGGCGTGTGAAGAGCCGGGGTCACCGACCAGACGACGTAGTACCCGACAAAGCAGGCGAGCACAAAAATGCTCAGGATCGAGATAAAGTCCATGTCAGGCCCCCTCAGCCGAGCAGTCGTTCGTTCACCACTTTGCCGCCTTGTGTCAGGCGGATGGCGTTGCCGATTTCCTCATCCAGAACAGGCTTACCCTGTTCCTTGTCCCAGAAGGCCGAGAGGAAGTTGTAAAGGTTCCGGCTGAACAGTGCCGAAGCGTCTGCCGCCAGATGCGTTGCGGTATTGGAATAGCCGACAATTTTAACGCCGTGCTTTTCAACCACTTGATCCGCAACCGAGCCTTCCACGTTGCCACCTTGGGAAACGGCGAGATCGAAGATTACCGACCCCGGTTTCATCGTGGCAATTTGCGCGTCGGAAACCAGACGTGGAGCAGCGCGACCGGGAATTAACGCGGTCGTGATCACGATGTCCTGCTTGGCAATATGCGCTGAAACCAGTTCAGCTTGCGCCTTCTGGTATTCCTCGCTCATCTCAGTGGCGTAACCACCTGCGCCCTCGCCTTCGATACCCGCCACGCTTTCGACGAAGATCGGTTTGGCACCCAGCGACTGGATCTGCTCTCTGGTTGCCGAACGCACATCCGTTGCCGAGACTTGCGCGCCCAACCGGCGGGCTGTTGCGATTGCCTGAAGGCCGGCAACGCCCACACCCATGATGAACGCCTTCGCCGCTGAAACGGTGCCGGCAGCAGTCATCATCATCGGAAACGCACGGCCATAAATATTGGCAGCGGTTATGACAGCCTTGTAACCTGCAAGGTTTGATTGCGACGACAGGATATCCATTGACTGCGCACGCGTGATGCGCGGCATGAACTCCATCGCCAACGCTTCAAGACCGGCTGTTGCATAAGCATCCACGCGATCACGGCGGCTGAACGGGTCAAGCCCTGCTACAACCCATGCACCCGGCTTCGCTGCGGTCAGCAATTCCGCTTCCGGGCCTTGTACGGCCAGAACGATGTCGGCATCCTTCGCCGCATCAGCAACAACGACTTCGGCTCCGGCAACGCGATAATCATCGTCACCAATCGAAGCACCTGCTCCTGCTCCGCCTTCCACGACGACCGACGCACCGAGTGCGATGAATTTCTTCACCGTTTCCGGCGTTGCCGAAACCCGGCTCTCCCCTGCCGCACGTTCCCGAAGGACGGCGATCTTAATTGTAGCTGCCACGCGCTTTTACTGGATCACAAGGATGATGAGCAGAACCAGTACGCAAATAATCGGCGTCGACCATTTCACGAGGTTTACGAAACCCTCATACGTCGCCTTGGCAGCCTTCATGTCGTTTGCAGAAGCCATGTTTCATCCCCAAAAACTGCGCGCCCGACAGGCGCTTCCCGATTGCTCTAGCGTTCACACGCTTTAGGCTCAAGACTGTAACAGTCTGTTCGCGCTTAATCGCCTCTTTACCCTATTCGTCTATTCGCTGGCTCCTGTCCGAAGTGTGGGGGGAGTGAATAGAGCAAATCATGCAGGAGCCTGAACAACGCCTTCTCTTGCTCATCGATGATGAACCCGCGCAATGCCGCCTGATTACGGCCCTTGCATCGCGTGAGGGCTGGCGCACGATCATCGCACGTGATTCTGAAAGCGCCATAGCCACGCTTGGCACTCGTCAAGGAATGCAACTTGGTGCAATCGTTCTGGATCAATGGGTTCCGGGCGATGATGCTTGCTCTCTGATTGCCGAACTCAAGGCGCGCCGCCCTGCCCTGCCTATCTTGATGCTGACAACCAGCTCATCTCCGCTGTTAGCGGTCGAGGCCATGCGCGCCGGTGCTACGGACTATCTTATCAAGCCGGTCGCGCCGGAACGTCTGCTACAGGCGCTGCGTAGTGCAACCACGCGTGAAAGCGATGCCTGTGAATTGCAGCCGCTCACTGAAAAAATAGGCGCAACCCTCGATTTTGATTCGATGATCGGCGCAACACCAGCCTTTCGCGCCGCCTTGGCCGTTTCTGCCAAGGCGGCGCGAACGCACGGAACCGTACTGATCGAAGGTGAAAGTGGCACGGGCAAGGAGATGCTTGTTCGCGCCATGCATGCTGCCAGCCCTCGTTCAAAAGCGGCGCTGCGGACCATCAATATTGGCAGTATTGCGGCAAACCAGATCGAGTCCGTGCTGTTCGGGCATGAAAAAGGGGCCTTTCCAGGCGCGTTCGAGCGGCACATTGGTGCGCTTCAGCATGCAGATGGCGGCACTTTGGTGATCGATGAGATTGATCGGCTGCCTGAACCCATGCAAGAGCGCCTCGTCCGGTTTCTGGAAAAGGGTGATGTCCAGCCCATCGGGGCGCGTCATTCTTTCCGCGTGGATGTGCGAATCATCGCCTGCGCCAATGCGGGCTTGCGCGATCTTGTCGAAACGGGCGATTTCAACGCAGAGCTTCATACGCAGTTGGCCCAGACCCAGGTCATCCTGCCTGCTCTGCGTCAACGCTCCGGCGATATTCCGGCGCTAGCCCGGCACTTTCTGACACGGATCGGCGAACAGCCCGGTCTAAGGGCGCTTGGCATTACAGACGGCGCTCTGGCTTTGCTTGCCGCTTATGATTGGCCGGGCAATGTGCGCCAGTTGCAAGCAACCTTGTTCCGCGCCGCCGTTTTCTGCGAAGGTGAAGCACTAACCGCCCAGGATTTCCCCAATCTGTCCAGCCTTATTGGCGAAGGCAACCGCCGTGCGCCAAACGTGACAGATGGCGCTGGCGTCACCCTGTTTTCTGCCGATGGCAATTTGCGCCCGCTGGAGGAAATCGAAGCGGACGTTATCCGGCTGGCTATCGGCCATTATCGCGGCCGGATGACCGAAGTTGCCCGCAGGCTGGGGATTGGCCGATCCACGCTTTACCGCAAGCTGTCGGAACTGGGCATCGACAACGTCGCCTGACCCGCGCTAACTTTCACCGATGGCAGGTGAATCGGAATTTGGCGGAAAAGTGGCTTTGGTCACGGGCGCGGCATCAGGCATCGGCGCCGCTGTAGCCCGCTGGCTTGATGCGCGTGGGATTGCCGAATTGATCCTTATCGACATGGACCGCAGCGGGCTGGATGCCCTTGGCCTGTCGTGCAAAATCAATACACTGGGCGGCGATATTGCAGATCCGTCGCTTTGGAAGCTGTTGGAACGGGACTTGCCCCGGCTTGACTATGCCGTCCTCAATGCCGGGATTGCCAGCAATGACGACATTGTCGATCTGGACATAGCAAGCTGGCGCAAGACAATGGCCGTCAACCTTGATGGCACATTTCTGTCGCTTCGCACTGCATTGAGAGCGATGAAGCGGCAGGGTAGTGGCGCTGTCGTAATCACCGCATCTGTATCCGGCATCAAGGCTGCAGCGGGAACGGCCGCGTATTCGGCGTCAAAAGCGGCGACAATCCAATTGGCCAAAGTCGCTGCAGCCGAAGCCGCAAAATATGGCGTGCGCGTAAATGCCATTGCCCCCGGCGGCGTGGACACCGGCATCTGGGACCGCGCCCCATGGTTTGCACCATTGGTTGAACAGCATGGCAGCAGAGAGCAAGCGCTTGCCGCGATGGCAAAGGATGCAACACCGATTGGCCGTTTTGCCCGCGCAGATGAAGTAGCTGCACAAATCGGCTTTTTGCTGTCAGATGCAGCGGCCACCATCACCGGAACATGCCTGGTCAGCGATGGCGGGGTTTCGCTTTAAGGCAACTGGCTGAAATCTGTCAGTGCCGCATCGCAAAGCCCTCGCCAGACGTGCATGGCCTGTACCGTTTCGGCTACATCGTGAACACGCACGATCTGACATCCTGCCTGCCATGCTTTGATGGCCAGCATGACGGATCCGGGCATACGTTGATGTGACGGCACTTCGTTAGAAAGTGCTCCGATCAGGCGCTTGCGGCTTGCGCCAAACAGGATGGGTTGGCCCAATGCATGAAACATCGGCAAGGCGTTGATGAGCGCAAGGTTTTCAGCCAGCGATTTGCCAAAACCGATACCCGGATCGAGCAGAATTTTTTCCTGCGCAATGCCTGCTGCCATAGCCGTATCGCGCCGCTCACGCAGGGCATCGAACACGTCGAGTACGACATCTGCATAGTCACCATCGGCGTGAAGATCACCGTCGTCCCCTGGCGCATGCATCAGCACGACAGGAGCGCCGGCTTTCGCCACAATCTGCGCAGTGCGTGGGTCATGACGCATGGCCGACACATCATTGACGATGTGTGCACCTGCCGCCAACGCTGCCTCGATTACCGTGGACCGGCGGCTATCGATAGATATTGCAGCCCCACTTGCCGCCAGTTGCTCGATCACCGGGACGACGCGCTTTACCTCGTCACCCTCCCACACGGCCGCTGCGCCCGGACGGGTAGATTCTCCGCCAACATCGATGATCCCAGCCCCGGACGAGAGCATTGCATGGGCGTGATCCAGCGCCGCATCAGGCTTGTCAAGGAACTGGCCACCATCTGAAAAACTATCGGGCGTAACGTTGAGAATGCCCATGATCTGCGGCTGTTCGAGCCGGATCATGCGCGGACCACAGGCCAAAGGGGCATGTACCTTTCGCAGGTTGTTCCACTGTTCACTGGCATCTGCCGCCAGGCCATCTGGCAGCGCAGTCACAGCGTCAGGCACTTCGCTAGCGCCAAGGCGGCGGCGCGAAATGACCTTGCCACCTTCGCGCACCATGAGCGCAAACCGGCTTGCATAGGACAGCCCACCGCCAAGCCGCACAGCCTCGCCATCTTCGGCTTGAGGGCTATCGACCAGAGCGATGGGGCGGATGTAAACGGTAGGCATCAGGCGCCTTTACCGCCGCAAAAGGTCACGCTCAATCCTCGACCGCGAGCAGGTACAACTGGCGCAGCGCATCAATCGGCTTGACCTCGCCTTCATGCTCGACATGCCAGAACGTCCAGCCGTTGCATGACGGTGCGTTTTGCAGCTTTGCGCCAAGGCCGTGGATTGAACCGATTTCCGCATCGGATTGCAATGAACCGTCGGCGCGGACGATCGCACTGATCTGGCCTTTCTTGGCCGTAAGCTTCACTCCCGGTGTCAAATACCCGCTTTCCACCAGTGCTCCGAACGCGACTTTGGGAGCAGAACGCTTTGATTGCATCGTCACCAATGCGCTTTCATCCAGCGGCAAGGCCAGCGCTATGCGCTCTTGCGCCACTTCGATGTAATCAGCCTCACGTTCGCAGCCGATCCAGTCACGGCCTAAACGCTTTGCCACCGCTCCGGTCGTGCCGGTGCCAAAAAACGGATCGAGGACGACATCGCCCTTGTTGGTCGTCGCCAACATCACGCGATAAAGCAGTGCTTCTGGCTTTTGCGTCGGATGCGCCTTGGTGCCGTTACGGCGCAAACGCTCCGGTCCGGCACAGATCGGCAGAACCCAGTCCGAACGCATTTGCAGTTCATCGTTCAGCGTTTTCATCGCGCGATAATTGAAGGTGTATTTGGACTTTTCACTTTTCGACGCCCAGATCAGTGTCTCGTGCGCGTTGGTAAAACGTGTACCCTTGAAGTTGGGCATCGGGTTGGCTTTGCGCCAGATGATGTCGTTGAGTATCCAGAATCCCAGATCTTGCAGAATTGTGCCAACACGAAAGATGTTGTGGTAGCTGCCTATCACCCAGATCGAGCCGTCAGCCTTCAGCAACCGGTGCGCCTCGGTCAGCCATTCGCGGGTAAACTTGTCATAGACCGCAAAGCTGGAGAATTTGTCCCAATCATTGGTCACAGCATCCACATGACTGCCGTCAGGACGCGCCAGATCACCACCCAATTGCAGGTTATAGGGGGGATCGGCAAAGATCATGTCGATTGAACCGTCAGGAAGCTTGCGCATTTCCTCGATGCAGTCGCCGCGCAAGATGCGGTTAAGTGGCAGCGCGACGTCGCTTTTAAGCACCTTTGCCGGTGCTGCCCGAAGCGCTTTTGCGCGTTCTTTAAGTGCGACTGCCATAACGTGTCCCTAACTCTTGAATATCGGGGCACTGGTGATTCATTCGGAGTCCCGCGTCAAGTTGCGACTCGCCATAAATCCGCGAGTCGCAAGCAATGAAAGATGAGAACGGAACGAGTCCACCTCGATATGTAGAGTCTTCGACTGCTGCGCAGACTCAACATGTAGTGGTGTGACCGACAGGACTCAGGCTGAAATTTATTTCGTCATAGCAACTGCAGGTGCGCAACAGGTGCGAAACTGCGGCGATGCAGTGGGGTTGGTCCGTGCTTGCGCAATGCCGCCAGGTGTTCGGGCGTGCCATAACCTGCATTGCGCTCCCAACCATAATGCGGGTGTGCTTGCGCTGCTTGTCGCATGATGCGGTCACGGTGCTCTTTTGCGATAATCGACGCAGCCGAAATGCACGGCTCTATAGCATCGCCACCGACGATTGCGCGCGCGGGCCAACACCATTCCGCTCGCCGTCCCTGTGGCGTGAGATTGCCGTCAACCAGCACTTCACCGACAGCCT
>JADYXV010000220.1 GCA_020853995.1 Novosphingobium sp. | reverse complement strand
GCGACAGAGACCAATCTTGAGCGGCTGGTCGATATGCTGTCCGGCCTTGAGACACAGATCGCAGCCCTGCGACGGCAAGCGCGCGCAGCCGAACGCTATATCTCGGTCAGTGACAAGATCCGGCTCGCCGAAGCGCGGCTGGTGTTTGCACGCTGGCGCGATGCGGCGGCAGCGGCGGATGCAGCGCGCAAGGAAGCACGCGGGGCAGACGACAGGGTAAGCGCAGCGCAAGACCTTGCAAAAGCAGCACAAGATGCGCAGCACAAGGCCGCTGCGGCTCTGGCCAAGGCCCGCGATGATGTGTTTGACCGGCGGCAGGATTCGGCTGCGCATGGCCAACGGATGGCTTCGCTATCCGCGCAACTGGAAGCGGCGGAACAGCGGGTAGCCGACATCGAACGCCAACTTGCGCGGATTGAACAGGACCGCAGCAGCGCCGACCAGCTTACCGCAGACGCCGCCGAAGCGATCGCGCGGCTTGAAGGCGAGCTGGCTGCGGCAGAAACAATGCTGAAAGCCGATGAGGCGCGGCGGCCGATCCTGATGGCCGCGGCAGATGACGCAGACCGTGCGGCGCGCGGAGCAGAAGTCGCACTGGCACAACGCGTGGCTGAGCAAGCCGGAATAGACGCTGAATGGCGCGTGGCTGAAGCCGCAGTCGTGGCGGCGCATGCGCGGTTGACGCGGGTTGAGGGCGATGCGGCGCGGCTGTCTCAACAGGCCGAAGCGTTGGCACGAGAAGCTGACCCGTCAGCGCAGATTGCACAGGCAGAGTTCCAGCGAACCGGGGCCGCCGCGGCTTTGGCAGCGGCAGAGCACGAGCGGGCCGAACTCACCGCCAAGCGCGAAGCCCTTTCGGCGCAGCGCGACGCGTTAAGCAATGCGCTGGCACAAGCGCGGGCAGAGCTTTCGGGCGTCGAGCGTGAGGCAGAGGCCTTGGCGCGGGACAAGGCTGCGCGCGAAAAGGCGGCAACAGCAAAAGGGCGCGGAGCTTCGGCGATTGCGGGTACGCGGGTGGCTTCGGGCTATGAACGCGCTGTGGCCGCAGTGCTGGGGCGCGATGCGGCGGCACCGGTGGGGCCTGCGCCTGGAGATGCTGAAGGGCGGTTTTGGACGGGCGCCGATGCGCCGTCGCCATTAGCGGATTCACTTGCGCATCAGATTACGCAGTGTCCGCCCGAACTCACCGCACGGCTGGCACTGGTGCGGGTGGTTGATCGCGATGAAGGGCAAGCACTGGCTCCGGGCGAATGGCTGGTGACCAAGGCCGGGCACTTGCGCCGGTGGGACGGGTTTGTGGCTCGCGGCGAAGGCGCCGCAGAAGCAGCCGCGCTGGAAGCGGCCAACCGGCTGACCGAGCTTGAAGCATTGCTGCCTGCACGGCGCGAAGCCTTGGCGCTGGCCGAAGCGGCGTTTGCGGCGGCGCGCGATGCTCTCAGCGATGTGCAAGCGCGGATGGGTGCAGTGGAAAAAGCGATTTCCACCGCTTCGGATGCTGAACGTGCAGCCTTGCGAGCGCTGGATGCTGCTGATGCAGCACGGCTGCGGCTGGAACAGCGCAAGGCCGAAATTGCGCGGGTTCAGGCCGATCTGGCCGAACAGCGCAGGTCGGCGGAGGCTGAGGCCAGGGCCACGCAGGACAAGCGCGCCAGCTTGCCAGATCCGGCAGCAGGGCGTGCGGCGCTGGAAGCAGCGCGAGCGCGCAATGATGCGGCACGACAAGGCTTGCAAACAACCGCTGCGGCGATGGCCTCGCTTGAGCAGACTATCGCCGTGGGCCGTGAACGGCTGGCTGGCCTGAAGGGCGATGCAAGGGCGTGGTCGGCTCGCGCGGGCGATGCGGCCAAACGCCTTGCCGAGATGACCGGTCGGCGCGAGGAACTGGAAGCCGAGCGCGCGATCCTGGCAGCCAAGCCTGCAGGGCTGATCCGCGAGATAGATGAAGGCGAGGCGATTGGCGCGCGTCTGACGACGGGCCTTGCCGCTGCAGAAGTGGCGCTGACGCAATGCGACGCCGCTGCAAAGGCTGCAGACGTGGCGTTGAGTGAGGCCAACGAGGCCTTGGCAACTGCGCGCGAGGGCCGCGCAGGCGCAGCGGCGCGGGCCGAGAACGAGGACGCGCGGCGGCAGGAAATGGCGGGCATTTCAGGCGAGCGGTTCCAGTGCCCTCCCCCGCTATTGCCGCAGCGGTTTGAATTTGATTCTGCAACTGTCGCATCGGCGGGCGATGAATCAGCGGCACTGGACCGGCTGGTCGCTGAACGCGAGCGGATTGGCCCGGTCAATCTGGTGGCGGCTGACGAACTGGGCGAGGCAGAAGCGCGCCACGGCACCAGCGTTGCCGAACAAGCCGAATTGACCGAAGCAGTGCACCGGCTGCGCGGGTCCATCGGCAATCTGAACCGCGAGGGGCGTGAACGGTTGCGCGCAGCGTTTGAGGCAGTGGACGGCCATTTCCGCCGTCTGTTCAGCCGCCTGTTCGGCGGGGGCGAGGCGCATCTGGCATTGGTGGACAGCGACGATCCGCTGGAGGCAGGCCTTGAGATCTTCGCGCAACCGCCGGGCAAGCGCCTGCAATCACTGACACTTCTTTCAGGCGGCGAACAGGCGCTGACCGCCGTCGCGCTGATATTCGCCCTGTTCCTCACCAATCCTGCCCCGATCTGCGTGCTGGACGAAGTGGACGCGCCGCTGGACGATGCCAACATCGAACGCTTCTGCGACTTGCTTGACGCGATGGTCGCCGAAACCAAGACCCGCTACCTGATCGTCACCCACAACGCCGTCACCATGAGCCGCATGCACCGCCTGTTCGGCGTGACCATGGTGGAACGCGGCGTTTCGCGGCTTGTCAGCGTGGATTTGGGCGGGGCGGTCGAGTTGCTGGAAGCAGCGGGTTGACGCGTAAAGTCCTACTATTTACTTTTCTGAGCGAAGTTTGAACAATTAAGCTTCGATAAGCTCAAATAGGAATCTCATTAATGAAAGAGATAATTGAGGATTTTCAGAGATTTGCAGAAACTGCATTTTCCATTGACTATGGCGCAACCAAAGGTGCCATTTTAGACGCCAAGAGCGCTCTTAAACGAATAATAAAACGCACTGAAGCAGGGCTAGACCAGCGTTGGGAAATAGTCGTTTCGAGAGGCCCTCGCCTTGAATTTACTGGAAGGATTTTGGCGACCGACTCTTACGTAACGAAGGGGGATGATCCACTCAATATTGAGCTTCATGTATATCAGACGGTGGCCGGTGCACTTATAGGTGTTTCGTCTGCGGTATCTGCAAGTTCTGAAGGCTACGAGACCATTCAGGCGACTGTGGTTGAACCAACCCAGGATTTACAAGCGATGCGCTTTGCAATCATGGATGGATTTGGCTGGAGTACAGTTGCTCGTACGATGGCTCGAAAAAAGCTAAAGTGGAGCTTGAGAAGGGATATTGACTAATCTGAAGGAAATATACCCATAATGATCGAGAACAGCGCAAGTTTGCCCACAGGTTGGGATGACGACGATCTTCCGGAATGGACGGACGAGCAATTCGCTCGGGCCGAACTTTCGATTGCAGGCACTGTAATCCGTCCTGCTGATGGTACGCTGACCAAAACTGGTCGCCCCATTGCCGAGAACCCCAAGAAGCAGGTTACGCTGCGTCTTGATCCAGATGTGATCGAGAAGTTCCGGGCGACGGGCAAAGGCTGGCAATCGCGGATCAATGCCGAACTGCGCAAGGCACTCGGGATTTGAGACGGCAGCACGCATCGGCGTTCGCGCAGTTCGATACCTTTCAATTGCAAGCCTATCTTGAACGGATCGGAGTAAAGGGGCCGATTGCCGCGGAT
>JADYXV010000219.1 GCA_020853995.1 Novosphingobium sp. | reverse complement strand
TGCTGCGTGAAACCGAAAAGGCCTTCGATGAATGCCAGATCGGCAGCTACCCCTTCTTCCGCGAAGGCCGGACCGGCGCAAACTTCGTCATCCGCTCGGTCAGCGATGAACACCTGAAAGCTTGCGCTCACGCACTGGAAGAAGGCCTCACCGCAATTGGCCGCTTGCCCGTAACCGGCGGGATCTGATTCTATGCTCGCCCGTCGTCTGGTCCTGCTCGCTCCATTGGCCGCCCTGCTGATTGGTGCAGCGCCGGTAAAAAAGCGCCCGCCTGCACCTCGCGCGGCAGTGCCTGCCTATGCCAAGCCATCGACAGCGCCGCTGCCCGAAAAAGTGAGGATTGCCCTGACGACAGACCTTGGCCCGATCGTGGTTGAAGTGGACGTGAAACGTGCGCCTGCCAGCGCCACCAATTTCGTGCGCTATGCCGAAACAAAGCGCTTTGACGGCACGGTGTTCTATCGCGCGATGCACCTCAAATGGGGTGAACAGCCCAATGGCCTGATACAGGCGGGCACCCGCAACGATCCCAAACGTAATCTGCCGCCTGTGCCACACGAACCGACCAACATCACCGGTATCTCGCACAAGGCGGGCACGCTTTCGATGGCGCGCTATGCGCCCGGCACCGCAACGGGTGACTTTTCGATAATGGTATCGGACCAACCGGGCCTTGATGCCCAGCCTGATTCGGCTGATCCCGAAGCCAAGGCAGGCTATGCCGCATTCGGCCAGGTGATCGAAGGCATGGACGTGGTCAAAGCCATCTTTGCCGCACCCATTTCCGAGACTGAAGGCGAAGGCTTCATGCGCGGGCAGATGTTGGCCCAGCCGGTAAAGATCATCACGGCGCGCCGCCTGCGCGACGCAGTGCCACTCCCCACCCACTGATGCGCGCTCTGCTTGTGGCGCTGGTCACCCTATCCGGCTGCACCAACACCAATTTGCCGCGCTTTGAATCTGTGCTGGCGGCCAACGACAGCGCCACTGCCGCGCTTGGCCAGTGGTGCGAAGCCCGTAACATTGCGCAACCGCCGGTTATCCGCGCTTTGGCAGACCGGGCTGCAAAGTTCACCCCGACACCTGCGGTACTGGCTACCCTGGGCGTGCCCGATGCAACCCATGTTGCCTATCGCCACGTGCGGCTGACTTGCGGCAATACGGTGCTGTCAGTTGCGCATAATTGGTACGTCCCCGCCCGGCTAACGCCCGCTATGAACCACACGCTGGAAACCACGGACACACCGTTTGGCAAAGTGGTCACCCCGCTCGGCTTCCGGCGCGACCGGCTGGCGGCGCAACGCGGGCGGACAAACGAATGTCCCAAAGGCACCGTGCTTTCCCATCGCGCCGTGCTGCGTGTTGCAAATGGCAGCGCGATCAGCCTCGTTCTTGAATGCTACACCCGCGCGAACCTCAAGGCCGCGGATTAACCGTCCAGTCCATCGCCGCTTCGGCATAATGCTCCAGCTCGCGCCAGTGCCGGTCCCAGCCGGGACCCCGCTTTTCGGGCGGAATCACCGCTTCCACTTGCAGGCGGGCAATCGTTACAGGGTTTTGCGGCGCTTCGTTTTCGGTCATGCCCTGTCCCTAGACTGCTGCAACCAATATCGGGAGCACAAAAAAACAGGCCGGGAAGGTTTCCCCTCCCGGCCCGCTTTTCAAAACTCAGATGGTTGGATTAACCGCCCTGAACTTGCGAAACGTCAACCTTCAGGCCGGGACCCATCGATGACGAAAGGCCGATCTTGCGCAGGTACTTGCCCTTGGCGCCAGCTGGCTTTGCCTTGACGATGGCATCAACGAACGCGTCGAAGTTGGCGCGCAGTGCATCGTCCGAGAACGAGAGCTTGCCAATGCCGCCATGAATGATGCCAGCCTTTTCAACGCGGAATTCGATCTGGCCGCTCTTGGCTGCCTTGACCGCGTCAGCCACGTTTGGCGTCACAGTGCCCAGCTTCGGGTTTGGCATCAGGCCCTTAGGACCCAGAACCTTACCCAGACGGCCAACAATGCCCATCATGTCTGGCGTTGCAATCACGCGGCCGTAATCGAGGTTACCGGCCTGCATGTCTTCCAGCAGATCTTCGGCACCAACCTTGTCAGCACCGGCAGCAAGCGCTGCTTCGGCCTTGTCGCCACGGGCGAACACGGCAACCTTGACGTCCTTGCCCGTGCCCGAAGGCAGGGTCACCATGCCGCGAACCATCTGGTCAGCGTGGCGTGGATCGACGCCGAGGTTCAGCGAAACTTCAAGGCTCTCGTCGAACTTGGCGCTCTTGAGATCCTTCAACAGCTTGATCGCGTCATCGACGGCGTAAAGCTTCATGTTGTCGCCCAGCTTTTCGGTCAGCGACTTTTGCTTTTTGCTCAGGTTGGCCATGTGATCAGCCCTCCACCACGGTGAGGCCCATCGCGCGAGCGGAGCCTTCAATGATCTTCGTTGCGGCGTCGATGTCGTTCGCGTTCAGGTCCTTCATCTTGGCCTGTGCGATGTCCGACAATTGTGCGCGTGTGATCGTGCCGGCCGAAGCCTTGCCCGGTGTCTTCGAACCCGACTGGATGCCGACGGCCTTCTTGATGAAGAACGTGGCTGGCGGGGTCTTGGTGACGAACGTGAACGAACGGTCGGCATAAACGGTGATCACGGTCGGAAGCGGCGTGCCCTTCTCAACTTCTTGCGTTGCAGCGTTGAACTGCTTGCAGAATTCCATGATGTTCACGCCGCGCTGACCCAGCGCAGGACCGATTGGCGGTGCAGGCTTGGCTTCACCAGCCTTCACCTGAAGCTTGATATAGCCTTCAATTTTCTTGGCCACGAGGGGCCTCCTTTCTTCCTGTTAGCGCAAGGTTCATCGCGCTTCAGAGTGAGCGGTCAACGCCTTGGGCCAAAACCCAAGGCTCCCGCACGGTTTTCTAC
Organism: Novosphingobium sp.; assembly: GCA_020853995.1. Taxonomy (GTDB): domain Bacteria; phylum Pseudomonadota; class Alphaproteobacteria; order Sphingomonadales; family Sphingomonadaceae; genus Novosphingobium. Next base: position 5,129 of record JADYXV010000219.1, on the reverse strand, counting down.
AGACAAGATTCGCCGTAGAAGAGGCGCGCCGATAACGGCATCAGCGCGCAAATGCAACCGGAATGCCGGATTAGCGGACCAGTTCGACTTCTTCGAACGCCAGTTCCACCGGAGTGGCGCGGCCAAAGATCGAAACCGACACCTTCACGCGGCTCTTGTCGAAGTCCAGTTCCTCGACAATGCCGTTGAACGAAGCGAATGGCCCCGCGTTGACCTTGACCGAATCGCCGATTTCGTAATCGACCACAACGCTCTTGCGCGGTTCGGCAGCGGCCTGATCGCGCGCGCCAAAGTAGCGCGCGGCTTCCTTGTCGGAAATCGGCTGCGGCTTGCTGTTGGTACCAAGGAAGCCGGTCACCTTTGGCGTGTTCTTGACGAGGTGATAGATGTCGTCATTCATCGCCAGCTTGGCCAGAACATAGCCCGGCATGAACTTGCGTTCGACCTGAACCTTCTTGCCACGCTTCACTTCGGTGATCGTTTCGGTGGGAACTTCCACCGCTTCGACCAATTGCGAAAGGCCAATGCGTTCAGCTTCTGAAAGGATCGCGTCGCGAACCTTGTTCTCGAAACCGGAATAAGCGTGAATGATGTACCAGCGGGCCATATGTCTCTCTTTGGTCCTGGAAATTTCTAAAAGCTGCGATCAATCCCGAAGGATAATCAAGCCAGCGACAGCAGGAACTGAACGGTCATGCCGAAAAGCGAATCGATGCCAAGAAAGAACACCGCCAGAATCAGCATCATGATGCCGACAAAAATCGCGGTGGTCGTAGTTTCCTGACGGGTGGGCCAGACGACCTTGCGCGCTTCTGCCTTCACCTGATTGAAGAACTCGCCGGGGCTGGTCTTGGCCATTGCTAAACGCCTTACAAACTGCGGCAGATGCCGGATGTGAAACTCATCTGTTCCGCCTAGGGGTCATCGCCGCCCCGGACAAGTCCGGGAGGGGCTGGCGATTTTCCGATGTCGGAGTTGCTTCCATTTAGTCTCGCAGTGCCAGTTTGGCAAGAGTTGCATAAACCAGCGGTTCGGAAAGCGTTCTGGAAGCCGCAAAATGCTGTTGGCATTAACCCCGTTCACGGGTTAACTTGCACGTGATCTCAAGCGAACCAGACGCAAGAGACGCGACTCGGGGCGGTACGCTTAATGCGCGCCGCCCCGCTTTTCATGTCGGCCTGATAACCCGCTGCTTTAGCGAGTGGCAGGAGCGGAGGGACTCGAACCCACGGCCCTCGGTTTTGGAGACCGATGCTCTACCAACTGAGCTACGCTCCTGTGCTCGGAAGGCCCCTTAGAGGGTTGACGCGGGGGATGCAACCAGCCGAAACACAAAGTTAGAGATTATGTCGCGCAACGAACCCCAAACCATCCCGCCCGATCTGCTGCTCAAAGCCTATCGCGCAGGGATTTTTCCGATGGCGGACAGCCGCGACGATCCCGAAGTCTTCTGGGTTGAGCCCAAAATGCGCGCCATTCTGCCGTTGGATGGCTTCCACATGTCCAAATCTCTGGCGCGCACATTGCGGCGCGGACGCTTTACCGTCACCTGCAATGCCGCATTCGAAGCCGTGATCGATGCCTGCGCCGCCCCGCGTCCCGGTGCCGAGGACAGCTGGATCAGCATGCGCATCCGCGAAAGCTACATTGGTTTGTATGAACACGGCCACGCCCATTCCATCGAATGCTGGCACGACGGACGATTGGTTGGCGGCCTTTATGGCGTCGGTTTTGCGCGCGTTTTCTGTGGCGAATCAATGTTCAGCCGTGAAACCGACGCATCCAAAGTGGCCATGGCATGGCTGGTTGCATCCCTGCAAAAAGTAGGCGCGGACTTGCTGGACTGCCAGTTTACCACCAGCCACCTGTCATCGCTGGGTGCGGTCGAAATTCCGCAAAGCCAGTACCTGAAACTGCTCTCACACGCCCAGCGGCGTTATTCGCCCGAAGAATTGGCAGCTGCCCGCGCACTGGCCGATGAACTGGGCGAAGGGCTGGCTGACGGCTTTGGCGCAGGTGACGCCACCACCGCACCGCTCGGGCTACCAGCGGGCTTTGCGGCGCTACGTTCATCGACCTTCGGCGCTTCTTCGCCAGGGAACGTCATTGCGCAGTCCTTCACCCACACATCATAAATCGGGTGCTCCACCACGTTGAGCGAAGGGGTGTTGCGGAAAAGCCAGCCGGAAAACACCTTGCGCCACGCCAGTTGTTCATCGGTCGACGCCCGCTCCTGCACAAACAATTGCACAAAAGCGCCGGTCTCTTGCGGATCTTCCCACGGCGCGGTCTTCTCGCACGAGGCGAGCTTTAGGATCGCATTGCCGATCTGGCGCGATTCGCCGCTTTTCAACACCACGTCCTGCGTAATGTTGTTGCGCTTGTTCAAAAAGCCGAGCGTCGCCACTCGGTCTTTGACTGGCGTACCATATTCGTTTTCGACGACCGCACCTGATGCCGTGGCAACAGCTGTGCCGGTCTGCGTGGCCTCCGGCGGTGGCGGCGGACCTTCTTTTTCGCCTCCACAGCCAGCCAGCACCAATACCCCCGCCAGAGCGAGCGCGCGGCCGGCCGACGGTGCAACAAAAAGCATCAGGCTTCCGGTGACCAGGCTTCGTAATCGCCCGTCGCAGCGGCGCGTTTTCCGCCGCGCTCCAGCGCACCCTGCGGGCGATAGGCAGCGGTCGTGCCCGTGGCGTTCGGGGTGTAATCCACTTCCCAGATGCGTGCAGGTGGCAGATTGCTTTCCGGGATACCGTCAAAGCTGCCGTGCAGCCAGCCATGCCATTCTGCCGGAACGCGGCTGGCATCATTGGCACCATTATAAATCACCCAGCGGCGTTCACGTCCGGCAAAGGGATGGCCCTTGGGAAAGGGCTTTTTGGCGCGATGGTAGGTGTTGCCCTGCGCGTCAGTGCCGACTTGCTCGCCCCGAAGCGCGCTGTCGAGCATGGTGGTGACGGTGGCGCCATTCCACCAGGTGAAGATCTTGCCGAGGATGCTCATGAGCGCAGCGCTTAGCCTTTCAAAGGGGGTGCAGGCAAGCGCAGAGATACGCTTTGCCTCACGTCTTTTTCGGTTACCAGTCGACCCGGTCACCCGGCTTGATGCCAAGCTTGGCCGCCAGCCCGCCGTTAATCTCGAAAACAGCCAATGTCGGCCCCGCAGCGGGCAGCGGCGTTTCATCGTATGGCACTGCGTTTGCTGCAATGTTCATGATCTTGTGGTCACGGCCAACGAATATGATGTCCAGCGGGATCACCGTGTTGCGCATCCAGAACGCAGCGCGATCAGGCGGGTCGCGCAAAAAGATCATCGCCTCATCATCGCCCAGAGCGGTGCGGAACATCAGGCCCTTGGCCTGCTCTGGCGCGGTGCGCGCAACTTCAGACCGGAACACCAGCTTCTTGTCACCCGCCGTGATCGTTACCGGAACAATCGGCAAACCGGACACCGGATGAACCGCCGCCGCCGCCACGCTTTCCTGCGTCGTCTTGGCACCGGCATCGGCCGCACCGGGCGAACACGCCGCGATCAGCGCAAGTGCTGCAAGACTTGCGAATCTAGTCAGTTGCTTCATCGACCCATTCTTCCAATGCCTGTTCGGAAACCGCATTCACCACCTGACGCACATGATCAAGGGGGTGTCCTGCGCGCAACATGGCCGCGACTTGCTTTTCACGCAACGTCCTGCCCTCCTTATCTCCGCCTGTTCGGTCGCCCGCTCCAAACGGTCCGAACCGCCGTTTGCGCGCCATGACAATTGCGGCGCGGCGGCGCTCTGCCTCAGTCCCGCGTGATTCCTCGCGCAACAGTTCGGCAATTCCCGCCGCGCCCAGCGCCTGGTCAATCCGCCGCGCGCCCTATCCGCGCCGCAACAACCCTTGCGCCTTTGACCGCGCATAAGTGGCATCATCAACATAACCGACCTGAACGAAACGCTCGACCAGTGCCGCAATGTCGGGCGCTTCTTCACCCTCCCAGCCTCGCTCGCGCAATTTGCGCTTCAGATAATCGGCGAGCTTGCCCGCGCTAGTGGCAAAGCGCGCGACATAGGCGAGCGCCATTTCATCCAGACGCGCCGCATCAATCGGCTTTGGCGCACGTGGTTCACGGCGCGTTGCCGGATCATATGGGGGTTTACGAGCCATCCGCCACATTCGTGCCACAGTCCGTGCTAAATGAGAACGTCCGTGCCGTGACACCGGTTGTTTTGTTGTCATGGACTCGTCATGGGCCGTTCACCTGCAAGCACTCATAACGGCGCGGCAGGACGATTGAAGAGCAGATCGGGGTATCGCATGACTGTTTTGAACGCTGTTGCTGATAAGGCGACTCTCGTTCCCACACCCAATATCGACGTGCAGCCACGTCGTTATGCGGACTTTGACACTTTCTGCGATGCGCTCGATTATGCCGCAAAAGGCGTGCTCGGCTTCAACTTCCATGATCCGCGCGGCACGCTTGCACAGCCTTACCCTTATTCGCAACTTCGCGCCGATGCGCTGGTTGCCGCGCAAAAATTGATCGCACTGGGCGTCGGCCCGGCTGATCGCGTGGCATTGGTCGCGGAAACCGGCCCCGATTTTGCCGCGCTGTTTTGTGGCGCAATGTATGCCGGTGCATGGCCCGTACCATTGCCCCTGCCCACCAGCTTTGGCGGCAAGGAAAACTATATCGATCAGTTGACCGTGCAACTCGGCAGCTCTGATCCCAAGATGCTGATCTATCCTGACGAGATCGCCGAAATGGCAGGCGCCGCTGCAGCGCGTCAGGGCTGCGCCGGCCTTTCGTGGAGCGATTTTCACGCAGGCAATACATCAGACGCCACACTGCCCGTGCCTGATCCCGATGCCATCAGCTATTTGCAATACTCCAGCGGCTCCACCCGTTTCCCTCATGGCGTTGCCGTCACTCACCGCGCATTGATGGCCAATCTGGCCGGACACTCGCATGGCATGACCATCGCCGATCCTGATCGCGCTGGGCGTCGGCCCGGCTGATCGCGTGGCTTTGGTGGCTGAAACCGGCCCAGATTTTGCCGCGCTGTTTTGTGGCGCAATGTATGCCGGTGCATGGCCGGTTCCCCTGCCCCTGCCCACCAGCTTTGGCGGCAAGGAAAACTATAT
>JADYXV010000218.1 GCA_020853995.1 Novosphingobium sp. | reverse complement strand
TGGCCAGACCGAGATTACCAAGGATTTGATGGACGCAGCGCCCGAACGCGGATTGCCGGTAATTTATGGCGCGGATGACGTGGCACTGTTCGATATTGAAAGCGACGCGCCTTATGTGACCTATGCCCTGAATGGCGAGCCACAGCGCATCGATGCGCGGTTCGTTATCGGATGTGACGGATTTCACGGACCGTCCCGCAAGGCCATTCCGTCCACTGTCGCGCGCGAATACGAGCGGGTCTATCCTTTTGGCTGGCTTGGCATTTTGGCCGATGTGCCGCCGTGCAATCACGAACTGATCTATGCCAACCATGAACGCGGCTTTGCACTGGCATCAATGCGCAGCCACACCCGCAGCCGATATTACGTTGACGTTGCCCTGTCCGAAAAAGTCGAGGATTGGAGCGACGACCGCATTTGGGATGAACTGGCCGTGCGTTTGGGGCCGGAAGCGGCAGCAGCTATGACGCGCGGTCCTTCGATTGAAAAATCGATAGCGCCCTTAAGGTCATATGTGTTCGAGCCAATGCGCCACGGCAGTCTGCTGCTGTGCGGTGATTCTGCCCACATCGTGCCGCCGACCGGCGCCAAGGGGCTGAACCTGGCAGCGAGCGATGTGCATTACGCAGCCGAGGCACTGGTAGCTTATTTCAAGCGTGCCGATAGCGATGCGGTCATCGGCTATTCCGCCAAAGCGCTTGCAAGGGTCTGGAAATCCGAGCGATTTTCGTGGGTATTGACCAAACTGATGCACCGCTTCCCCGAAGACGGGGCGTTTGAACGGGCAATGCAGGTGGCTGAATTGGATTACATCTCGACCAGCGTCGCTGCCCAGACCAGCATTGCGGAAAATTATGTGGGATTGCCGGTATAATCGCAGCGGCCCTCCCTCTTAAAACCGGGTGAGCCGCGCCGATGCTGTAACATCGTCATGCGCCCGTCACATAATCGCGACAGAAAGCCCCTGTAGTACAGGGGCTTTTTGTATGCGGCATATCGACATCTTGTTGACCGGTGAATTATCCGGAGGGCGCGAGGCGTTTGCCCACTCCGACTTGCGCGTGGTGTTTCACCGCTGGAAATTTGATGCACCGCTTCCTTTGATGGAAGGCCAGCCCTGGGCGTTTATCGACTGGGTCCTGCCCGAGATGTCAGGCCTTGAATTATGCCGCCGGTTTCGCGCAGTTGATGGTCTGGGCCAGAACGCGCACATCACCATGATACTTGAGGACGATGATGCCGAAGCTAAACGCCGGGCGCTGCGGGCCGGTGCTGACGATTACATTTTGGGGCCGATTGACCGCGCTTCACTGCTTGACCGCGTCCTTTCTGTCCAGTTGCCCGAGCATGACGCCCCTGCCCGCACATTGAAACTGGGTGACCTGACGCTTGACCTTGCCGCCCTGCAAGCCCGCTGGCGCGAAAAGGCCCTGACCCTGATGCCGAACGAGTTGCGCCTGTTGCGATACCTGATGGAACAACCCGGCCACGTGTTCAGCCGCCAGCAATTGATCTCGGCGCTTGGCAAACACGATCAGCCGATTGACGAGCGCACGGTAGATGCGTGGGTCAGCCGCCTGCGCCGCGCCCTGCGCGATGTCGGGGCCGGATCGCCCCTGCGCACCGTCCGTTCACTTGGGTATGTGCTCGACCGGCCTTGATGCTGTAACCGAAAAGCTTTCGGAGACCCGCCAGGGTGTTGATCCTGGCGGGTTTCTTTATGCGCCGCCCACAAAAAAGAGGCGGCCCCTTCGCAAGGGCCGCCTCCTCAGGGTGGCTGATTTAGGGACTTTTAGAACTTCATCGTGGCCGAGAGTGAAACGACGCGGCCGACATCGTAGCTGTTCACTTCGACGCGGTTGGCACCGGACTGCTGGAATTCGATGTTGCGGCGACCGGTCAGGTTGCGTGCTTCGAATTTCATTTCCAGTTCGCGCTTGAACAGTTTGAAGCCTTGGCGTGCAACGAAGTCGATGCGCAGACCGGGATCCTGCACCACGTCAGGCTGGCCGGTATTCAGCAAGCCCCGGCTGAACACCCGCTTGCTGGCATAGCTGAACAACAGGGTTTGCTGCGACAGGCCATCAGTATCTTCAAGACCGAACTGCACGTTTGCGATGTGTTCGGATTGGCCGGTGAGCGGCACACCGTTCTGGAAATAATCCAGCGCGCGGGTTGATGCCGCCTGGAAGTACGATGTGGTATCGCCCTCGTTCACCTTCAGCTTCGATTTGGTGTAAGTGTAATTGACGTTGAGCGCGATCCGCCGCGCTTCCCACATGCCACCCCAGTCGGCCAGTTCGAAGTACTTCTGCAATTCGACTTCGGCACCATAAAGGTCAGCCGTTGGCGCGTTGGCGAAGCTGGTGATGAAGTTATCACTTTCGGCGGTCACAAAGGTTTCGATCGGATTATCAATCCGTTTGAAGAAGCCCGACAACGAGAAGCGCTGGTCGCGGTCAAAATACCACTCATAGCGCGCTTCGGCATTGGTCAGTCTGCTGTCCTGCAGGTTCGGGTTGCCGCGATAGGTGCGGTTGGTGTCAGGATCGAAATAGAACTGGAAAATAAGCTCGCGGAACTGCGGACGCGCGATGGTCTTCGAGGCGTTGACGCGTACCTGCATGTCATCGCGAAGCTGCCATGTCAGCGTTGCAGCAGGTAACCAGTAATCATTGTTGATCTGCGTACCGGCACCGACAATCGGCGTGTCCTTGAACACTTGCGTGGGCACGACCGCCATGTTGCCCTTTTCAAAGCGAACACCGGCATCAAGCTGTAGATCGCTTGTCAGTTGCGCGTCAATCTTGGCAAATGCTGCATGATTGCGCAACGTTGCCAGGAACGCCGGGAAGCCTTCGTTGGTATCGATCAGCTGTACGTTGAAGGCCTCGATTACCGCAGGGCTTAGCAAATAATCCGGGCGGAACATGTTTACGCCGTCAGGCAATTCCACGGCGCGGAACTGAAAGTCGCGACGCGAACTGGTACGATTGAAATCGGCATAGGAATAGCCGACCGTCGCCGTGACACTTGGCATGATCTTGTACGAAACATCGATCCCGCCCGACCACAGGTTTTCATTCAGATCGGAAAAGCTGAGGTTGGCGCGACCTGCGTTACCGTCAAGATTATTGACGAAGAACTCACCCAGCGGGTCGGAAGCCACGTTGGTGCGGACATATTCAAAGCCCAGTTCGTATGGCGCTTCACGTTGTGAATTGGCATATCCGCCGCGCACGTCGACCGAAACACCGTCAAACGGCTTGAGTTCGGCAACGAACTGCGTGTCAATCAATTGGCGTTCGTACCAGGCCGTATCCTGCTGCTGCCAATCGGCGTCGGTCTGGTTGCGCTGTCCAAGGCTGATGCGCGTGTGCTTCAGCGTGTCGCGGATATAGAGGTTGGTCCAGCGGATCTTGTTGCGGCCAAATTCCAGGCCAAGGCCGAGCATGCCGTTTGCAACGATACGGTTATCGGTAATGACGCGGCGAAAATCGGATTGCAAATCTGCAAGATCGGATTCGAACGACGTCTGGCTAAGAACGTCGCGCGTGACCCACTTGTTGCTGTAACCCGCCGTCGCGATCACACCGAGCGTGGTATCACCCAGTTCAAACGACTTGCCTGCCGAAATCGACAGGTTGGTGTTCACAGGCATGTTCGGGATGCGTTGCGTCAGGCCATTTCGCGTGTTGACGATGCCCTTGGCCAGTTCGACGTTATCGAGAACGCCTGCGCTAAGGCGTTCGCCGCTGGCAAAGAAGTTCTGCAACCCGCTGGTCAGATCGCGCTGGCCATTGTCAAAGCCGGTCCAATCAGTGCTGGAACCGTAATAGGTATAGCCCAACTGGTTGGTGGTTTCGCTGTCATAGCCAAGGCCACCGCCAAAGCTGATGAAGGGCTCGTTGGGCGTTGATTTGGTGGTCAGGTTAATCACGCCGCCGCCAAATTCACCCGGATAGTTCACCGAATAGGATTTCTGGACCAGCGATGATGCGATGATGCTGGACGGGAACAGATCGAGTGGAACGACGCGCTTCAGCGGTTCCGGGCTTGGCAGAGGCGAACCGTTGAGCAGGGCGAGCGAATAGCGATCGCCAAGGCCACGCACATAGACATAACAGTTGCCGACAACGCTGAGGCCGGTAACGCGGCCGAGTGCGCCAGCAATATTGCCCTCGCCCGTCCTGGCAATTTCAGCCGAGCCAAGGATCGAGACAACTTGCGGGGCGGCGCGCTGGATGTTGCGGTCACGCTGTCCGGTTACGACAATTTCACCGCCCGGAATCGAGATTTCAGGCGCTTCTTCTTGAGGAGCCTCTTCCACCGGAGTTTCAGCAGGTGCTTCGGGAGCCGGAT
>JADYXV010000217.1 GCA_020853995.1 Novosphingobium sp. | reverse complement strand
GCTGAAAACGCGACCGAGAAGTTCGTTCATGTTAGTCTCCCTTTTCCATCATGGATAGGTTGACCGCAGCGAGAGCGCCGCGATTGCTAACATAAATATGTCAGGGGCTTTTCCTGAATTGCACCACACTGTAACGAAATGTTTCTGAATGCTCAGCTTGTCGCACATGGCAGGCGAACAGTCACACACAGCCCGCCTTGTTCCCGGTTGCGCAATTGCAACACACCATTCTCCAGCGCGATGGCCCGATTTACGATAGGCAGGCCCAGCCCCATCCCCGGCGTATCGCGCCCCCTTGCCGTATCCAGCCGGACAAAGGGCTGCAACACGTCGTCCATCCGCTCTGGCGGAATGCCCGGCCCGTTATCTTCGAAGGTAATTTCGGCCATGTCACCATCACGCCGTACGGTGACATGGACGTTTCCGGCATAATGCAGCGCGTTTTCGATCAGATTCGACAAAGCCCGTCGCAGCGATACGGGTCTGGCCATGATTTCAAGGGTTTCAAGGCCATCAAATGTGGCATCGCGGCCATCATCGGCAGCGGTATCGACCAATGTCTGCGTCATTACCGCAACATCGATACGATCCGCCCGCAAGCGCGAACCGCCAGTTTCCACAAACGCTTGCAGCGATTCCAGCATATGCCGCATCTCGCCCAGGTCCGTGGTCATATCGTTGACCGTCTCGCTATCGAGGCCGGCGCGTTCGAGGCGAAGCTGCATCCGCGCAAGCGGGGTGCGCAAGTCATGACCGATTGCCAGCATTGACTGGGTACGATCGGTCATCGACTGGTGAATGCGCTGCTGCATCTGATTGAACGCGGCGATCAATTCACGCACTTCGCCAGTGCCCTGTTCGGCAATCGGTTCGGGCGAGCCGGCCCCGACGGTACGCGAAGCCCGCACCAATGTGCGCAAAGGCGCCAATGTGGCGCGGAACAAGGCCCAGGCCAGAACAACCAGCACCAGTGAAGGCAATAGCAGCATCACGATGCGGCCATTGCTCAACGTCCAGGCCGAGCTGGCATAAGTCCTGAACTTCAGCGCGCTGCCATCTGGAAGCTGGACTGACCCTGCAATTTTGGCGGGCGAACCGGACGGATGCAGATGCAGTCGCAAGTCGGCGTGATTATGTCTGCTGCCTTGCTGCACAATCTGTTTGCGCAATCCACCCAGTTCAGTCGATCCGACCGGCTTGTGCCCTGAAGACTGCCATTCCAGCGAAAAACGACTGGTGCTCAGGTCACGCGCAACCCGGGCGCGATCGGCGGGGCTTGTATCCTCGATGATCCGGCTGGCGATAACCAGATGCTCTGCAACCCGCGCCGCATCGTCTTCGCGCAAGGCAAACTGGCTGGCACGATCAAACAGCAATATGTTGGCTGCAAAGTCCACCCCTGCGACCAGCAACAGGATCGCAAGCAACCGCTCTGGCAGTCCGAACCGCCGCGAAAACTTCAAGCTCGTTCTACCTCCGCCCGGAACATATAGCCCACGCCGCGCACCGTCACGATGGGCGCAGGCCCGCCTGCTGCCGACAGCTTGCGGCGCAGACGGCTGACCAGCACGTCAACACTCCGGTCCGAACTGTCACCCAGCCGCGTGCGGGAAAGCTCGATCAGACGCTCACGCCCTAACACGCGTTGCGGCTGGCCGATAAAGGTTGCCAGAAGGTCGAATTCGGCTCCGGTCAGATCCACCATCGCCCCGCTTGGCGAATGCAGTTCGCGACGCGCCATTGACACTGTCCAGCCATCGAAACGTATGTCGCCACTGCGGCCGCCGGTTTCCCCCGCAGAATCGCTGCCCATCGTTGTCCCGCGGCGAAGAACTGCGCCAATGCGGGCAACCAGTTCGCGTGTGCTGAATGGCTTGGCCAGATAATCATCTGCTCCCAGTTCCAGGCCAAGCACGCGATCTTCTTCGCTACCGCGTGCAGACACGAAAATGATCGGAACATCGCTTTGGCGGCGGAGACGGCGGAACAATTCGATACCGCTGGTGCCCGGCAACATGATATCCAGCACGACCAGATCGGCAGGTTCGCCTTCCAGCGCGACCCACATTTCAGCTCCGGTTGCCGCTGTTCGCACAACATAACCGTTTTCACGCAAGGCGCGGGCGGTCAGCGTCCGTAGCGGGCCGTCGTCTTCCACCAGTACGATTGAAGGTGAGTGCATAAAATCCCGGTTCGGTTGCGGCTTCTGCACGCACGATAGGTCGACACGCGCAGACTGCCAAGGACGAGTTCAAACACTATTCAAAGAAGACAGGAGCGCAGACCGAAGCCTGACACCCCCTCACGCCTTCCTTGCCCTTAGCTGACCAGCGCCTTTTTCCAATGGCGGGCGCGTGTGCGACAAAATATTGCTGCACTGCAAAAACATCATCAAATTGCCCCGAACCGTCCGGGATGGCTCTCTGCGGTGCCTTTGTCTGCCGCAGTGCCGCTGCTATTGCCTCCCTTCGATCCAGTCGTTCAGCACTTCGTGGAAAAAGCGGATGCGGGTTTCCTGATCTGACAGATATGCGTCGGTGTACCCGCGCGAATGCATTCCGGCCTGCATCGCTTCGGCCAGTTCCATGTCCTGATAGACAATCTGGCCTGCCAGTTCCGGCACCCCGCGACCGCCGTCAAACACGCGATGTTCGCACTCTGCCACTTCGCGCAAGGGTTTGATGCCAGCCATGATCGACTGAACTTCTGTGTGCCCTTCTACGGGGAACGCCATGCACCACAGATCAAAATAGGACTTTTCGGGATCGGTCGGGTGCGGCTCGCTGCGGAACAGGATCAGATTATCGGGCAGAAAGCTGATCGTCACGTTGGGGAACATCACTGTATGCGGACTGTCGGTGATCTCCTCGTCATCCATGTGTTCGTAATGCAGATAGCCTTTTTCGCGCCACAACTTCTGCTTGGCTGCCTTAAGATCAAGCCAGCCCTGCTGGGCAAATTCTTCATACGTTGCATAGCGGGCCGGATCGATGTCCCACTGGCGCAATTCGGCTTCGAACATGGCATTGCCGCCACCCTCGGGGCGGTCTGTCAAGGAAGGGCGCATCGGCTGGACTGTGCGGCCATGACCCTTGGGCCACATTTCATGACGGGCGGAATCGACATCCTGATCAATCCATGCCGGAACTTGCGGATGGGCAGTGCGGGTGTGATAGCTTTCCGAAAAGTTGTCTGTCACAAACTTCCAGTTGGCGTTTATTTCGATGCGGTACCACGCCACCCGGACCGCCCTGTCCATCGGAT
>JADYXV010000216.1 GCA_020853995.1 Novosphingobium sp. | reverse complement strand
TCTGCCCGCGATCCTTGATGTTGATCAGCTTTTCAAAGCGTCCGGCAACGGGCTCGCCTTCGTCCTCGCTGTCGGGCATGGCGTCAGGAGCCACTTCGGCCAGCACGATTTTAAGCTTGTCCGCTTCTTCGCGGCCACGTTTTTCGGCAATGCGGGTGCGGGCGCGGTCAAGCGCATCGGCCAACCGGTCCACTTCCACAGGCTTGAGCAGGTAATCGACCGCGTTGGCCTCAAACGCCTTGATCGCGTGTTCGGAATAGGCGGTGACGAAGACGAACAGCGGCGGATCGATTTCCATCACGCCTTTGACCACGGAAAAACCATCGAATCCGGGCATCTGGATGTCACAGAACACAAGGTCCGGTTTTTCGGTCTTGATCTTGCGGATTGCCTCGCGCCCGTTCGAGCAGGTGTCGATCACTTCGACATCGGGGAAGGCTTCAAGCCGCAATTGCAGCCCCTGAATTGCCAGTTTTTCGTCGTCGACGAGGATCGTTCGGATGGTCATGCGGTTCCCTTATGGATCACGTTTTGCCCCCGTGAATGCTCCCCTGCAAATGCGCGCCGGATCACAGCAAATCCGGCAGGCCATATGACAGGACGATGAAAGTAGCGTTTGGTTCCCGTCATCATGCAGGTGCCCCTGCTGCACGCCGCACCGGAATGGCGGCGGCTGCAGGTTCGCGCGCTTCGAACGGTAGTTCTAGCACGACCTGAAATCCGCCTTCGGGACGATTGGAAATATCAAAACGCTGATTCTCGCCGTAAGCCTGCGCCAGCCTATCCCGAATGTTGGCAAGGCCAATACCGGTGGAATCACTGCTGGCACCGAATACTGTTGAGGGGTCTGTGCCCGGTTGCAAGCCCGGTCCGGTATCAGACACGGTGACGCGCAGCATGGAGCCGACGAGTTGCGCCTCGATCGTGATTTCCGCGCCATATTCCAGCGGGCTGACCGCATATTTGATGGCGTTTTCAACCAGAGGTTGCAGCAGAAGTGAGGGCATCAGCGCATTGCGTACGGCATCGTCGATGCGGAATTCGGTGCGCAACCGTTCTTCAAAGCGCATGAGTTCTATGTCGAGGTACAGCTTCAGCGTCTCGATTTCCTGCGCCACGGTAACGCGCGCGGTGGGCTCGTTCACCAGCGTGTAGCGCAAGAAGGATGACAGCCGCGAAAGCATCGCGTTGGCAGGTTCGGTTTGCTTGAGCAGCACCAGAGTTGATATGGAATTGAGCGTGTTGAACAGGAAATGCGGGTTCAACTGATAGCGCAGCATGGCCAACTGGGCGCTGGTGGCTTGCGCTTCCAGCCGCATCAATTGATCATTCTGCTCTTCCACCTGAAGGAAGAAATTGATCGCGTAATACAGCCCGGTCCACGAAATCAGCAGCGTGAGATCGAGGTAGAATACGCCGACGAACAACTGCGCAAAACTGGCATCGCCGTCCTGCCGGTACAGGCTGATCACCCATGAATCGATGAAAGCATAAAGCCCCACCGCCAGCGATAGCACCAGTGCAGTCACGCCCCAGGTGACAATCGGGCGGCGGTTCATCACCGCGCGGTAAATGACCGAAAGGATCAGCGAAATCGAAAAGCCGGTGATCGTGGCAATGACCACGATGACAAGGAACGACCACGGTTGGGCATTGGCGATGGATGATACCGCGCGCAGCAGCATTGCGCCGCCCCAGCCAAGGATCTGCAAGCGCCAGAAAGCGCGGTTCTTGTTGCCGAAGAAGGGCGTCGGTCTGAACGGCAATGCGGCCATGAACGGATTGTAACGGTTAGATGGCAGGGAAGCTAGCCTTAGCCGGAGACATCGGACCAGAAACGCAGATCATCCCTTGCGCGCCGTGTCGATGGCCGCCTGCAAGTCGGCTGCAGGGACTGCGCCAGAGATCATCCTGTCGCCAATCACCCATGCCGGTGTGCCGTTGACGCCCAATTGGCGGGCCACTTCCAGATTGCGCTTCAACTCGTCCTCCACACCGCTACTGGCGCCAAAGCTGCGCGCGGTGGCAAGGTCCACTCCTGCGGCCGTTGCGGCGGCGGCGATACTTTCCTCGCTGGGGCGCGGGCCTTCGAACATCTGCTTGTGATAAGCGGCGTATTTGCCCTGTGCTGCGGCGGCCAGCGCCATGCGGGCGGCTGGCGCGCTTTCGGGGGCAATGATCGGCAATTCGCGGATGACCACGCGCAAATCAGGGTTCTTTGCGATCAGGCCTTCCAGCGTTTTCATGCTTTGGCGGCAGTAAGTGCAGGCAAAATCGGTGAATTCCACCAGGGTGACTTTGCCGGCGGGATTGCCCAGCACCGCACCGGGGAAGGGCGTTTCCAGCGCGCCGCGCATGGGGGCGATCTGGGCGGCGGATTCACGCTGTTGGAGGCGTTCCATCGCTTGTGGCAGCACTTCGGGGTGTTCCAGAATATACTGGCGCACCAGCCCTTCGATGGCGGCCCGTTCTTTGCCGCTGATCCCGGCGCTGGCAAGCGACGCTTCCAGTTGCGCATCGCTGCCTTCTGCGCCTGCTGCACGCTGGTTTTCAAACCACCATCCGGCACCAGCGCCACCTATGGCAAACAGCGCGGCGACAAGGACGAAAGCGCCAATGCGCCGGGGTTTGGTTTCAGTCATTGCAGCAGGCCCTAGCGCGACTTGCGCTGCCGCTCAATGATTGCGCGCGCAGACATGGCGATGTCTTGTGCCCGCAGCCAATCAGGCGTTCCCTTGGGCAGGGCGGCCTCGGCGGCTTCGGCGCTGCGCAGCGCTTCGGGCAGGCGCATGTTCATAAGCTGCTGTTCAGCGCTGGCCAGTTGGGCGCGGGGAATGTCACCGCGCGCCTGATAGACCACGCCAAGCTGGTACCATGTGAACGGATTGTCCTTGTCGCGCGCAACGGCGGTGCGCAGAACCTTCTCGGCCTCGGCAAAGTTATCGGCGTCTTCGGT
>JADYXV010000215.1 GCA_020853995.1 Novosphingobium sp. | reverse complement strand
TTCCGGCTCGACCCACCGCAACACCACGCCCTGGCGTTCGCGCAAGAAATGCCAAGGCACGATATTGGCGTGATGCTCAAGCACCGACAGCACGATCTCATCGCCGGGTTGCATGCGCGGCGCGGCCCAGGCGTAGGAAATCAGGTTGATCGCTTCGGTGGTGCCGGTCGAAAACACGATCTCATCGGGGTCGGGCGCATCCAGAAACCGCGCCACGATCGCGCGCACGGATTCGTAGTTTTCCGTCGCCAGATTCGACAGAAAATGCAGCCCCCGATGCACATTGGCATATTCCGCCTCATAGGCGTGGGTCATTGCATCAATCACCACGCGCGGCTTTTGCGCGCTGGCGCCATTATCCAGATAAACCAATGGCTTGCCATTAACCTGCCGCGAAAGGATAGGAAAATCCGCACGGATTTTTGCAACGTCATACATGATCAGAAAATCCCCGAGGGTGGGGCGATACCAAGGACCGCCAAAAGCAGTGCCAAGGTCAGCACCAGCACAACAAACGTGGCAACCATCCCGGCCAGCACCGCCCACAGCCGGGTGAATCCATGCAGCACGGCGGTAAAGTTGACCATCAGCCAGACGAACAAGCCAATCGCCACCAGTGACAGAAGCGCCCCGCCAAGCGGCAGCACCAGCAACAAGACGAATTGCACCGCAGACAGCATCGCAAGGATGAATTCGATCCAGACCGTCAACATCAGCGCGTCTTCAAACCGCCCCCGGCCACCGAATATTCTGCCCGCATAGGCCATCGCGATCGCCATGAGCAGGATTGATCCGGCCTGAATTGCGACGCCCCCGATCGGATGCCCCATGATCATGCCAAGCGGCGTAAGCTCGCCCTCTGGCACTGACAGCAACATCAACCGCATCAGCAAAAGCGTCACGACCGAAACAAAAGCCAGCCCCAGCCATCGGGCCTGCATCGGCGGATTGATCGAAATCAGCCGCCGGGCCGCAGCCTGAGGCTCGGACAGGGTGACCCCGATCAAGGTCCGCACTTCGTCGTTCAGCCCGTTCATGCCCTGCTCTCACCTCTTTGACGCCTGTAGGCCACAGCCATTCCCCGGCCCCAAAACCACAAAAAACCCGCAAAGACCACAGCGCCCAGGAACCGCACCAGCGGCACCGGCCCGGCAAGGCCTTCGATCAGCCCATGAAGCAGGCTGACAGGCGCAATTGCCAGAAGCGCCCAGAAAAGTGCGACACGCGCGCCCGCCGCTGCCCCCGTGCGCCCCAGCATCCGCATAAACAGATGCGCGATCATCGCAAGGCCATAGGCCAGAAGCGGCAGCATGAAAAGCATGGCAAAAAGGCTGATGCCGAGCCGCGCGTCCAAAGGCACGCTGGGGTCAAGATGGGCCGCACGTGCCAGTGCCGGCGCGCGTGCGACAAACTGCAAGACTGCGGCGGCCATCAACATCGCCAAAGCCCGGTCTTCACGCGGGCCGGCGGCAATCAACCGCCCGACCGGGCCTGCCGGATCGCGGTAGCTTGCCAATATCTCGGCACCGACGCTCATGCCTTTCGCCGCCGCGCCAGCCAATCCTCCAACCGCTCGACGATTTCAGCGGCCAGTCCTTCGTCTTCGATCTCGGCAATCGCGTCGGCAAGGAATGACAGCACCAGCATCGAAGTCGCGTCTTCCCGCGACACCCCGCGCGAGCGCAGATAGAACAAGGCCGTCTCGTCGATGGCGCCCGTGGTCGAACCGTGGCTGCATTTGACGTCATCGGCATAGATCTCAAGCGCGGGCTTTGCCAGGAACTGGCTGTCGTCATCCAGCAAGAGCGCCTGACTGATCTGGTATCCATCGGTTTTCTGCGCGCCATTCTCGACCAGAATCTTCCCCTGAAAGATGCCTAGCGCGCCGTTTTTCAGCACTTTCTTGAACACCTGGCGGCTTTCACAGCCAACACCGGTATGACGGACAAAGACCGTATCATCATGGCGCAGCGACCCGTCCTTGCCGTCGCCAAGCGCCGCCCCGGCGATATGGGCAGTGGCACCGTCACCGATGATGGCAATATCCGCCTCATTGCGCGTCAGCGCGCCATTGGTGGTCAGTGTGAACGATTTCAGCGTCGCATTGGCAGCGACACGCGCGAAAAGATGGGTCAATAGCAACCGTTCAAGCGCACGCCCTTGCGGTCGGATGTGATGAAACTGCGCACCTTCGGCGACATCGACCTCGGTCACCACATTGGCACGCGCCCCCGGGGTTCCGGTTTCCAGAAGCGTGAGTTCGGCCCCCGGTTCCAACCGGATACAGTGGTGCAGCACAACGTCGGAATGATCCGAGGACTGGCGGTATGAGATGTGCAGCGGCCGCAATGGCTGACCAGTCACACGAATCAAAAGCCCTTCGCGGGCCGCCGCGGTATTCAGGGCCGCAAACGGTCGCGAAATCGGGTCCTGGGCTACCGATTCCAGCGCACCGTAAAGCCCCTGCGCCCAATGGATATCGGCAGCGTCCGCGTCAGTCAGGCGTGAAATCTCGACCCCATCAAGCGCGCCCTGGTCCGATGCATCCGCATCGAACACACCATCGGTGAAGATCAGCCGCAGCGTGTCACGACCCTCGAAGATCGGTCGATCGACGCGGAAAGCGGCACTTCCGGGCGGTGTCGCGCCATTAAGCACTGCCGGATCGGTCCACTTCCAGTATTCGTCGCGCGACGTCGGCAAGCCCATCGTCCGCAACCGCGTCAACGCAGCACCACGCGCTGCCGCCGTGAACCCGCCCTTTGGCAGATCAAGGCCTGCAATTCGCGCCTCGGTCGCTTCGCTGCGGCCCGTTTCCTTACGCATCGTGACCGCCATCAGACCACCTCGGCCAAAAGATCGGCATAGCCATTGGTTTCAACTTCCAGCGCAAGCTCTGGCCCGCCGCTTTTGATGATCCGCCCATCGGCCATGATGTGAACGACATCGGGTTTGATATGGTCCAG
>JADYXV010000214.1 GCA_020853995.1 Novosphingobium sp. | reverse complement strand
TGGTGCTGGTTGCGGGAATTGGCGCGGGTTGTGCCGGGGCCTTTGCATTGGGCCAGTTGAAGTCTGCCTATTCCACCACTGGCCAGCTTGAACGGGCAACGGGTTTGACGGTGATCGGATCAATATCCGAAGCGATCACACGCAATACCCGCCTGCAACGCGCGCGACGTCTGAAATGGTTCGCCGGGGGCTTTGCCGGATTGTTCGTGGTCCTTTTTGTCTTGCTCGGCATCGAGATGCTGAAGCGCGGCATGGTGGCATGAGGGAGAACGGCCGATGACCGACCAGACCAAGATCCCGCTGCCGCCTTCTGGCCCATCGTTAATCGAGCGGGCATCAGGCAGCTTTGATTTCCGCGCCCTGACGCGTTCGCCTGCGCCCGATTTGCCGCCCGCGCCAGCGGCAAAGGTTGCGCCGATCCAGCCAGCGCCTATCCAGGGCGCTGCCCGGCCAGTTTTTGCAAGCCCTGTGGAACCCGGTCCGGTCTTGGCCGATGCGATGCCGTTCCACGGCGTCTATCACGCAATCGACCGTGCCCATTTGCGCGAACAATGCCTGATCGAACCCGAAAGCGCGGTCACCGGCTTGCTTGAAGAATTTCGGATCGTGAAGCGCCAGTTGCTGCGCACTGCGGCTGAGTCTCGCAACGGGCGGGGCGCTTCCTATGGCGAACGCATCCTTGTTTGTTCACCCCATCCAGGTGAAGGCAAAACGTTCTGCGCGGTCAATCTTGCGCTGTCGATTGCAGCGGAAAAGGACAACGAAGTCCTTCTGGTAGATGCAGATTTTGCCAAACCGTCGGTGCTTTCGACGCTCGGCCTGCCCGGCGGTCCCGGTTTGATGGACGCTCTGGCCGATCCCGCAATGGCGGTCGAAGATTGCATTATCGGCACTGACATTGCAGGCCTCTATATTTTGCCGGCCGGCAATGCGACCGGCTCGGACACCGAATATCTCGCCTCATCACGCACCGGTGAAGTGCTTGCCCGGCTGACCGCGCACGCACCCAACCGCATCGTTATTTTCGATTCGCCTCCTGCACTTGCCGCATCTCCTGCATCCGTGCTCGCCAACCATGTCGGCCAGACCGTCATGATCGTGCGGGCAGATATGACGGGTGAGGCTGCGTTGCGGGACGCGGTGCAACTGCTTTCCGCCTGCGATGACATCAAGCTCCTGCTGAATGGTACCCGGTTTTCCACCACGGGCCGCCGCTTCGGCACTTATTACGGATACAAGGAATGAACCGTCCGTTGATCCTTGCGCGTCACGCGCTTGTCGCCGGTGCCGCGATAGCTGCCCTGTGCGCGCAACCTTTGCTGGCCCAGTCGATGTCTTACGAGCCGGTTGACGGGGAAAGTTCCGCGTCAGGCAGCACGAAGAAGCGGGGCGGTCTATCGTCACGCAGTGCAGGTGGTGGCGCCCGCACAACCATCCAGCCCTATATCGAAGCAACACAGAACGTGTTGTTCGAACTTTCGCCCGGCGATGACGTGCTCACCTACAGCACCATAGCCGCAGGCGTAGATATGGCGCTCAATGGCCGCCGGACCCAGGGCGCGGTTTCCGTGCGTTATGAGCGGCGTATTGCCCAGGGCAAAAACAACCGTGGCATCAATGGTGATACTGTTTCAGGCCTTGCGCGCGTCAAGCACGATCTGGTGCCGCGCAAATTGGCGATTGAGGCAGGTGCCCTGGCCGTGCGTACGCGGTTTGAAGGCAACGGTGCTTCATCGCTCAATCCGGTTGCCAACGGCGATGCCTCCAATCAGGTCTATTCGCTGTACGCAGGCCCTGCGGTGTCCACGAACGTGGGTGATGTCGCGTTGTCCGGTTCGTACATGCTGGGCTACACCCGCATCGAACAAAGCTCTTCGCCGCAAAATCCGCCTGCAAACAGCCTGACCCAGGTATTCGATGATTCCGTTGCCCAATCGGCGCAAGTCTCGGCAGGTATCGCTGCGGGCACTGTTCTGCCCATAGGCCTCACGGCGACAGGCTCGTTCTTTCAGGAAGACATCTCGAACCTCGACCAGCGCGTTCGCGACATGCGCGCGAGCATTCAGGCGAACTATCCTGTCAGTTCGACGGTCGCGGTCATCGGTGCAATCGGATACGAAGACGTTTCGGTTTCTTCGCGCGATGCCTTGCGTGATGCCAATGGCAATGGCTTGATCGGTTCCGATGGCCGCTTTGTCACCGATACCAGCCGTGACCGCCAGATCGCTTATGAAACCGATGGTTTGACGTGGGACGCAGGCGTTATGTGGCGGCCCAGCCGTCGCACTGCGCTGTCTGCGTTCATTGGCCGGCGCTATGACAGCACGACTTATTACGGCAGCTTTTCCTACACGCCCAATGATCGCAGCGCTCTGACGATTGCCGTGTTCGACAATATCTCGGGCTTCGGCGGGCAAGTGAACCGCGCTTTGCGTGATTTGCCAACCGATTTCGAGGTGAACCGCGATCCGTTCAACGGTCAGATCAGCGGTTGTGCAAACGGGGCGCAAGGTGGCGGTTGCATCAACAATGCGCTGTCGTCCGTATCGGCATCAGTGTTTCGTGCGCGCGGCGTAAACGCCACTTATTCGCGCAGAATTGGCCGGATGACGGCAGGAATCGGTGGCGGCTACATCCGTCGCAGCTTTATCGCCCGCCAGGATTCGGTGCTGGGCGCAGCCAACGGCACGCTGGATGAAAGCTACTTTGTCGATGCCGGGATCAATGGTCCGATCGATCGCCGGTCCAGCTTTGCAATCTCGACTTATGCGGCATTGTTCCAAAACGGCGTGTCAGACTTGCAAGATATCACCACTGTCGGTGCAAATGCCTCCTACTTCCGCAATTTGACGGACCGTCTGGTTGCAACTGCTGCGGTCGGTTTAGTGTCTGTTAACCGTAAAGTGGTTGAAGACGATACAATCGCATCTGGCCTTGTCGGCCTGCGCTATTCCTTCTGATGTCCGGAGACGGCCTCGATGTATGATGAATTCTATGGCCTGACGGGCCGCCCGTTCCAGTTGACACCCGATCCACGCTTCTATTTTGAAAGTGGAACGCATCGCAAGGCGTTGTCCTACCTGGGTTATGGCCTGGCCCAGGGTGAGGGCTTCATCGTCATCACCGGCGAAGTCGGTGCAGGCAAGTCTACGCTGGCGGCGCATCTGATGGCGACGGTAGATCGTCAGCGCTTGACCGCAGCGCAGATCGTCACGTCGGCATTGGATGGCGAAGAACTGATACACGTATCGGCGCGCGCGTTCGGGCTTGAGGTGGCGGGCCATGACAAGGCAACCGCGCTCGCGCAGATTGAAGCCTTCCTGCATCACGAAGCCCGTGAAGGCCGTCGCTGTCTGCTGGTGGTGGATGAATCGCAGAACCTGTCAGTAGAAGCGCTGGAAGAGCTGCGGATGCTGTCGAACTTCCAGTTGGGCGCACATCCTTTGCTGCAAATCCTGCTGCTGGGGCAGCCTGAATTTCGCACTCTTTTGCAGACTTCGCCAGAACTTGAACAGCTACGCCAGCGGGTGATTGCATCGCACCACCTCGATGCGATGGAGCCATCGGAAATTGGTGCCTACATCGAACATCGTCTTGCGTGCGTAGGCTGGCAGGGCAATCCTGCTTTCGACGCGCGTGTCTATGCCGATCTTGCCAAAGCCACTGGCGGCGTACCGCGCCGGATCAACCAGATCGTCAATCGCGTGCTTTTGATGGCAGCAATCGAACAGCGCCAAAGCATTGATGCAGCATTGCTTCAAGCCGTCATTGCCGATCTTGCCGGAGATGGCGGGCTGAATGCAAAACCAGCCGTCAGTCCTGTGCCGGCAAGCGAAGCGCCAGTCGTCGAACTGCCATCGGCCCAGCCAGTTGTTGCCCAACCTTTAGCAGCCCAGCCGGTTGCAGCACCATCATTTACAGCACCGACATTTGATGATTCGGCTTGGCGCGCAGCATTGGCCGAGCGTGACGAACAGATAGCCGAACTTCAGCAGGCGATTATCGAACTGGCCGACATGCGTCCTGGCCCGGTGGTGGAGCCGGTTGCCGATCCTGAAATCCTTGCGCGGCTGGAAGAAGCCAGCCGCCGCATTGCGGCACTTGAAGCGCGAGACGGCGATGAAGAAGTTATTGCCGCGCTTGTCGAAGCCAACAGCCGGATCATGGCCCTTGAAGCGCGCACAGCAGAGCAGGAAATGGCGATCCGCCATACGCTTACCATGCTGATCGAATGGATCGAAACCGAAGACTATCAGCGCGCTGCCGCATAAGGCTGCGCGAAAGGGGACTATTGTGATGAATGCGCGGTCTGGGCCTGTGCTCAACGGCTTGTCAGTCGATGTCGAGGACTGGTTTCAGGTCGGCGCATTTGAAACCGTGATCGATCGCAAGGACTGGGACGGTCTGGCCTGCCGGGTTGAGCGCAATTGTGCCGAAATTCTCGACTTGTTTGACGTTGCCAATGTTAAAGGCACCTTCTTCACGCTCGGCTGGGTGGCACAGCGTTACCCTGCGATGATGCGCCGGATTGCCGACGCAGGCCATGAAATCGCCAGTCACGGCTGGGACCATGCGCGCGTATTCACACTGGGTCGCGATGCTTTTGCCGCCGATATCGAACGCGCGCGCAAAGTGCTGGAAGACACGACCGGGCAGAAGGTTACAGGCTATCGCGCGCCGAGCTTTTCGATTGATGCGCGCACGCCTTGGGCTCACGAAGTTCTGGCCGAACAAGGTTATGTCTATTCATCTTCGGTCGCACCGATTGTTCATGATCACTACGGCTGGCGTGATGCTCCGCGTTTTGCATTTCGCCCCGTTGATGGCGCTGACTTTATCGAAATTCCGGTAACGACTGCTGAAGTTGCAGGCAGACGGATGGCTGCAGGCGGTGGCGGATTTTTCCGGCTTTTGCCCTATCCGGTTTCCCGCTGGGCAATCCGCCAGGTCAACTTGCGTGATAATCGCCCTGCCGTCTTCTATTTCCACCCGTGGGAAATTGATCCTGACCAGCCACGCCCCGCCAGTGCTCCGCTCAAATCACGGCTGCGCCATTACACCAACCTTGATGTGATGGCGGCAAAGTTGTCCCGGCTCGTGCATGAGTTTCACTGGGGCCGTATGGACGAAGTCGCTGCCATCGAGGCCGCCCGTACGCCAGGAAAGCTGGCTGCATGAACGCCCCGTTCGTTCCTTCGCGCGTCGCTGTGCGCCTCGCCGATCCGGGTGATCGCCCTGCTATTGCGCGCTTTTTGGCCAACCATCCCGACACAACCGCGTTCCACCGTTATGAATGGCTTGATGCAGTAGAGCGCGCAACCGGCCACCGCACGCACATCCTTTTGTCGGAACAGGACGCGCGGATCCGCAGCGTTCTGCCTCTGCATGAAGCGCACAGCCCCTTGTTCGGACGCGCGCTCGTCTCGACCGGATTTGCTGTGGGTGGCGGTGTGGTTGGGGATGGTGATCCGGCTCTGTTTGCAGCGGCACAGGAACTGGCGGTGCGACTTCAGTGCCCCAGTCTGGAACTGCGCGGCGGTCCGCTGCCAACAGGTGCAGATTGGCACATCAAGCAGGATAGCCACGCAGGCTTTGTCAATTCGCTTGCAGCCGATGATGACGCGCAGCTGCTGGCCATACCGCGCAAGCAGCGCGCAGAAGTGCGTCGCGGTCTGGGCTATGGCATGCAAATTCGCATTGGTAGCGATGATAATGCGCGCGCGATCCATTACGCCGTCTATGCAGAATCCGTGCGCAATCTCGGTACGCCGGTCTATCCCAAGGCGCTGTTTGATGCGGTCTTGAACGGGTTTGGCGAGGATGCAGATATCCTTACGGTCCTGCATGAAGACAAACCGCTTGCCTCGGTGCTCAGCCTTTATCATCGCGGCGCAGTGATGCCCTATTGGGGCGGCGGCGTGTTTGCTGCCCGCACCATGCGCGCCAATGATGTGATGTATTATGCATTGATGAACCATGCCCGCGCTCGTGGCTGTGACCGGTTAGATTTTGGCCGCTCAAAATGCAACACCGGTGCTTATCACTTCAAGCGCAATTGGGGATTTGAACCGCAGCCGCTGTCATACGCCAACTGGACAGCAGACGGCGCTCCACCGCGCGACGTCAATCCGCTCAGCCCGCGCTACAAGGCAAAAATTGCAGCTTGGCAAAAGCTGCCACTGTTCATCGCCAATCGCATCGGGCCGTTCATTGCACAGGGCCTTGCGTGAGCGAGGTTCTGTTCCTTGCGCACCGGATTCCTTTTCCCCCGGATCGTGGTGACAAGATCCGGTCCTGCCACGTTTTGCGCCATATTGCAGCGCTTTGTCCGGTCCACGTTGCCTGTTTTGCAGATGATGAAGCCGATCTGGCCCATGAGCCGGAGCTATCCGCCATTGCGCAAAGTCACCGTCTTGTCCGGCGCACACGCTCGCTACCCGTCGCGGGCGTTGAAGCGCTGCTGACCCGCAAGCCCGTCAGTCTTACAGCCTTCGCCGATAAAGCGCTGCATGAATATGTCGCGCAAGTGCTGGCCGAACGACCGATCTCGGCGGTCTATGTCTTTTCAGGCCAGATGGCTCAATATGTTCCGGCATCTTTTGCCGGCCGCGTGGTGATGGATTTCGTCGACGTCGATTCCGCAAAGTTTGATGCTTATGCGGCCCAGGCGCGTTTCCCTGCCAGTTGGTTGTATTCACGCGAAGCACGCCTGCTCAGCCGGTTCGAAAGCCTTACCGCACGCCGTGCCACCACCAGCCTTCTGGTCACTCCGGAAGAAACCGAGCTGTTCCGGTCAAGGCTTTCTTCAGGGCCGGTGCCATCGCTGAATGCCGTGTGCAACGGCATAGACACCGGTTTTTTCGATCCGTCCGGCATGCCCCGCGCGCCAGAACTGGCGGGCGAGGGACCACACATAACTTTCACCGGGCAAATGGATTACCCGCCGAACGTCGCTGCGGTAGAAATGTTCGCGCGCGATGTAATGCCTTTGATCCGCAGGACTTTTGCCGGGGCTAGCTTCCACATCGTAGGACGCGCGCCAGTGCAATCGGTGCGTGCGCTTGAAGGTGTGAACGGGACACATGTAACGGGCGCCGTCCTTGACGTGCGGTCGTGGATTGCCGGAGCCGACCTCATCGTAGCGCCGCTGACCATTGCGCGCGGCGTGCAGAACAAGGTGCTTGAAGCCATGGCAATGGCGCGCCCTGTGCTGGCAACGCCCGAAGCGGCAACGGGCATCCCTGCGCGCGACGGAATGGATTTTGTTGTCGCGCAAGGTGCCGAAGCGCTGGCACGTCAGGCGCTCGCCCTGCTGCATGATCCGGTTCGTTCGGCCGAAATCGGCCAATCAGCGCGCGCTTTTGTCATGCGCGAATGTGGCTGGGACCATGTTCTTGCCCCGCTTGGCGCAATGCTGGGCATTGTCGGTGACGAGGCCTCCAGTGCAGCCGCATGACCTTGCCTTCAAGGCGCCGCTTGCGCGGGCGTGGGCATCATTGCCCGTACAGTGGCAGCGTCCATTGGCACTGCTTGGTCTGGCCTGGGCTGGCAACATCGCGTTGTTCTTTGCCGATTGGCGGGCAATGGCACTGCAATGGTGGGATAGCTCGACGTACAATCACGTCCTGCTGATCCCCTTCATCCTCGGCTGGCTGATCTCGCTCCGCGGGCGTGAAGTTTTGCGCGTGACACCACAAGGCTGGTGGCCCGGCCTTGTCCTGTTCGGTGGTGCCGGTTTTTTCTGGTTGCTCGGCCATTTCGCAGGCCTGTCCCTTGCTACCCAGCTTGGTGTAGTGCTGATGGCGCAAGCCAGTGTACTGACATTGCTGGGACCAAAGGCTTCGGCGGCTCTCCTTTTCCCGCTTGCTTATATGCTGTTCCTCGTTCCCGCAGGCGATGAACTGGTGCCTATGTTGCAGACCATTACGGCTGCCATCACGATGACATTGCTCGATTGGGCAGGTGTGCCTGCGCATATCGAAGGCGTGTTCATCACGACGCCTGCCGGGTATTTCGAGGTTGCCGAGGCCTGTTCCGGCGTTAAATTTCTGATCGCCATGGTTGCTTACGGCGCGCTTGTTGCCAATGTATGCTTCCGTTCTTGGACGCGCCGCATGGCGTTCATGGCGCTATGCATCGCCATGCCAATCCTTGCCAATGGCGTTCGTGCATGGGGCACAATCTTTATCGCAGAATACCACGGCATCGAATTTGCCGCAGGGTTTGACCATATATTCTATGGCTGGATATTCTTTGCCATCGTCATGGCTTTGGTCATGGTGATCGCATGGCGATTTTTCGATCGTGCGATTGATGACCGGATGATTGATGCCGATGCGATCAATGCAAACCCGATCCTCGCCCGCGCAGTTGGCTTTGCGGTAAGCCAGGGCAGGGGCCTTGCCGTCATCGTGGCACTGGCGCTGACATTCACCGGATGGGGTGCATGGGCCAACCGGCTGGAAGCCCCTGTGCCGGATTTGATCGTGCTGCCTCAAGTCAAGGGTTGGCAACAAGTTGGCTATGAGCCGCTAGCCCCCTGGCAGCCGCTGCATAGCGGTGCCGAGCATGTGCTGCTGGGGCGCTACAAGGACGCATCAGGCCATGTGGTTGACGTATCTTTCGCGCTTTACGCAGCGCAAGGCGATGGCCGCGAAGCCGGTGGCTTCGGGCAAGGCGCATTGCCACTGAACAGCGAATGGTCCTGGGAAAGATCTGCGCAGCCCTTGGGGCAAGGCATGGCAGACCGCATCCAGACCGCGGGGCCTGTATACCGTTTGGCAGAAACCTATTATCGTTCAGGAAAGCTGCTCACTGGCAGTAACACGCGTTTGAAATTACAGAATATTGTTGACCGGCTTTTGCTGAAGGAGCGCGCTACGGCTGCGCTTATAATCTCTGCCGAAGATCAGGTTCCGGGCCGTCCGCCCGCGGATATTTCCCTCCGTGCTTTTCTCGATGCTGCAGGCCCTGTCGACGCGTGGATGGACCGCGTGGCGTCTGGTCGTTAAGGCGCGGGGTATGTGCGGAATAGCCGGAATCTTTCATACCGAGGGCCAGAAGCCGGTCGATCCCGAGCGCGTCCGCCTGATGTGCGATGCCATCGCCCATCGCGGGCCTGATGGCGAAGGCGTCTGGATCGCGCCGGGCGTGGGTCTTGGTCACCGGCGCTTGTCGATCATCGACCTCGCAGGTTCTCCGCAGCCTATGGCGTCGGTCGAAGAAGATGCCGTGATCGTCTTCAACGGTGAAATCTACAATTTCATGGACTTGCGTGCCGAACTTCAGGCGCTTGGCGCGAAGTTCAGGACAGATGGTGATACCGAGGTCATCCTTCAGGCCTGGCGTCATTGGGGCACCGGTTGCCTGAATCGATTGAACGGCATGTTCGCCTTTGCGCTCTATGATTTGCGCACCCGCACGATGTTGCTGGCACGTGACCGGCTTGGCGTAAAGCCGCTGTTCAAAGCCCGCCTGGCCGATGGTTCGATCATATTCGGCTCGGAACTCAAAGCCTTGCTCGCGCATCCTGCGTTCCGGTACGAAATCGATCCGCTGGCCATCGAAGATTATCTGGCCTGGGGTTACGTGCCTGATCACCGCTCGATCCTCAAAGGCGTCGAAAAGCTTGCTGCCGGACATTACCAGATCCTGCGTCACGATGCTCCACCCTCCGCGCCGGTGCAGTGGTGGGACGTGTCATTTGCCGATCGTGCAAAAGGCAATGCGGAAGATCTCGGGGCACATCTGCTGCACCATATGCGCGAGGCCGTAACCTCGCGCATGCTGGCCGATGTGCCGCTAGGGGCGTTTCTCTCGGGCGGAGTGGACAGTTCAAGCGTTGTTGCGCTGATGGCAGAGGCCAGCACATCGCCTGTCAAAACCTGTTCCATCGGCTTTGATGTCGCTGCTCTCGATGAAACCGCTTACGCTGGTCGCATCGCTGAACAGTTCCATACACAGCATTGGAAACGCACGGTTTCTCCAGATGATTTTTCACTGGTTGATCGGTTGGCTGGGATGTTTGACGAACCCTTCGCCGATGCCTCGGCGCTCCCGACCTTCCGCGTTTGCGAACTGGCGCGTGAACACGTCACAGTCGCGCTATCGGGCGATGGTGCTGACGAGGCATTCGCCGGTTACCGTCGCCAGACGTTTCAGCACCGGGAGGAGCAAGTGCGCGCACTGCTGCCGTCCGGCTTGCGCGGCCCTGTGTTCGGAACGCTTGGCAAGCTTTGGCCCAAAGCCGATTGGGCACCGCGCCCCTTGCGTGCAAAATCCACGCTGCTCAGCTTGGCTACAAGCGGCGAGGAGGGCTATGCCCGATCCCTGTCTGTAACCTCGCCAGAGTTGCGCGAAACGCTCTACAGTGCCGATTTCAGGCGGTTACGTGGCGATTACCGCGCCGAACAACCATTTGTCGAACTCATGCGAAACGCGCCTGCGCGCAGCGGTCTGGATCGCGCGCAATATGCTGATCTCAAGTTCTATCTGCCCGGCGATATCCTGACAAAAGTGGATCGCACCAGCATGGCCGTCAGCCTTGAGGCGCGCGAGCCGCTGCTCGATCACCGGTTGATAGAGTTTGGCGCCAAGCTGCCTGAAAACATGCGCGTCCGTGGCAACACCGGCAAATGGCTGGTTAAAGATACGATGCGCCGCTATCTGCCCGAAGACGTCCTTTTCCGCCAGAAAATGGGATTCGTCACGCCAATTGCCCAATGGTTGCGCGGACCGTTGGCCGATGAGGCACGGGGATTGGCATCAAACGGCGCACTGGCCCGAACAGGCTGGTTCGACGCAACCCGGATTGAAGCGCTGGCCGAAGACCATGTGGCGGGCAGGGCAGACCACAGCCGCCTGATCTGGCAACTGCTCATGTTACGGAAATCATTGGAACGACTTGGTTGATCCGGCGTTAATCACGCGTCGCGGGTAAGAAGATCTTCACCAATACGGACTAAAAAAGCGGGGAAACAACCGCCGATGGTCATGCTGAAAACACTGAGATCACCGCTGTATCTCGCGCTGCTCATCCCGGCATTGCTGGCGCTTGCGGGCAACTGGCTGATACCGGTCGACCATATGTTTCTCAATATCCGGTCGAAGTACGGCAAACATGAAGCCCCGCAATCCATCGTTGTAGTCACAATCGATGGCAACCAGAATGATCCGGACGGGTCTGTGGTCACGACACGAAATCTCGCACGAATTCTCGATGATGTACGGCGTCAGGTTCCTTATCGTGTCTTTATCGATGCCCCTGTAAATTACGGACAGGACAAAACAGGCGACAGTGCGCTTGTCGAAGCTATCAACTCCCTGAAACCGGACGTCTCCTTTATTGCTCGCAATTCGGAGATCATGCGCGACTCAGAGGGCTTAAACGTTGAAAAATTGCAGCTGCCGATCCCTGAATTGTCGAAGTCTGTTCCCGTCGTAATTTCGTCGTGGAGTTCCAACTTCGTTAATTTCGCTACTTCGACTCCTTACAATTTCCGCATCAACGGACATACATATCAGAGCCTGGCATCAGCCCTGGCCGAAGTTGATGGTGGTCTGCAAAAAACTTTCAGGCCGGATTATTTGCTGGATCCTGACAGCATAATCAAAATTCGCGCCAGCGCCTTGCAATCCGGGCGTGTCACACCGGGTTTGCTGTCCGGCAGAACTGTGATCGTTGCATTTGAAGGCCCAACTCCACAGTTGGGTTTCTATGGCAGTGCGCGTCGCCATCCTCTTGATCTCGATATCGCCGGGGCGTCCGCACTCACAAAAACTTTTGCGTTCTGGGTGGAAGAATTGCCGCTTCTGCTTGTTGTCTGGCTTCTTGTTCGCTTTGGAAGCCTTTCAGAACGAAGGCGCAGCAAAACCCTGTGGCATGCTTCAGCCGTGCTTTGTGTTTTTGCCATTCCGACATTTGCACAGCCATTCGGTTTTTATATCCATGTCAGCGGCGGCCTTGCGTGCGTCACAATTTACGGTTTTGCGCGGCTCTGGCATTACCGGACACGACGCATCCAGTTAACCAGTGCATCGGGTCTTCCCAACTTGCTGGCATTAAGTGCCTCGCCTTTGCCGGTCGGTCAGGATGTCATTGTCGCAGTCATTGCGCGCGATGAAGAGATTCTGGCGACACTGCCCAAAGAGCTTCATGGGGAATGTGCGCTGCAAATTGCCCGAAGGCTGGGCATCGGTTCAGGCATCACCACAATCTACAATGGTGAGGGCGGGCATTTCGCATGGACGGAAGAAGCGCGGCCCTTGGAAATGCAGATCGATCATCTGGAAGGTTTGCGCGCACTGTTTTCGGTACCGCTCGAAATTGGCCCCCATACATTTGATACCAATATTCATTTTGGTTTGGACCGTAACGAAGGACTGGATAGCGTCACCCGCGTCAATTCTGCCGTGGCCAGTGCCAACGACGCTCTGGCCAGCGGGCGCGCCGTCGAATTGTTTGAAGCAGACCGGCTTGCAGAGGCGACTTGGGAACTCTCGCTGCACGCAAGCATCGATGAAGGTCTGCGGAACGGTCAGATCTGGCTTGCCTATCAAGGGCAATGGGACACGCGAACCGGAGAGTTGTGTGGCGCAGAGGCACTGATCCGCTGGAACCATCCGACACGTGGCCCGATTCCGCCTGATGCCTTTATCCTGCAGGCCGAACGGGCTGGCCGGATCGAGGCTTTGACATACTGGACAATAGAAGAAGCGATCACGGCGGCTTTGGCGCTTAACGCAAATGGCCAGCGTCTGCAGATGAGCGTCAACCTTTCCGCACAGATGGTTGACCAGCCCGGGCTGGTTCCCGGCCTTGCCGAAATTGTAAAGCGTCGAGGCATCGATCCCGCCCTGCTGACGATTGAAATCACCGAGACATCAAGTGTCCGCAACCGGCCTGCTGCGGTGAGCAATCTCACCAGCTTGCGCAGCCTCGGATTCCGCCTTTCGATCGATGATTTCGGGACCGGAGAGGCAAGCCTTGCCTATCTGGCCGATCTGCCAAGTGACGAACTCAAACTCGACCGGCGCTTCATTTCACGCATCCTCACCCATGAGCGCGAATTGCGGATTGTGCAAAGCACGATTGAACTGGCTCATGCCCTTGGCCAGGTGGTTGTCGCAGAGGGGATTGAAGATGAAGCGACCTGGCGCAAGCTGATCCAGCTGGGATGCGACATAGGGCAGGGCTACCATCTTGCCCGACCGCTGGCGTTCTCCGAGTTTGAGAAACTGTCAAATCGGATGCGTTTGCCTTTGGTGAATAAACGTTAAGGCTTGTTAACCAGTTTACACGATGTTAACCATACCTCGTCCGCCGTGGATGGAGGTACTTATGTTGGAATTGCTCATTCGTTGGAGCGTGTGGGACTGGTTCTTCCAGTAATCACCAAAGTTTCCAAGGAAACCAATCGGTTAATAAAAAAAGCTGGCTGCAAAATTTGCAGTCAGCTTTTTTATTTTTCGGATGTTGCGGTTATTTTCCGACCCAAGTTGATGGCGAATCAAGCTT
>JADYXV010000213.1 GCA_020853995.1 Novosphingobium sp. | reverse complement strand
GGCCGTCGCCTCAATCGCCGGTCAGAATACGCTCGACCAACTGTTTCACTGTGGGGGTGAAGTTGTTGGAATAGAACGGGTCTTGCTTGAAACGGTAGGCAGCGTGGCCTGCGAACATCAGGTTCTTATCAAGATCACCGCCATGCGCGATATCCTGCAAGGTCTTCTGAATGCAGAAGCTGCGCGGATCGGCCAGACGGCCGGTCGTGTAATCATCGTGGTCTTTCCACGAAGAAAATCCGCAGTGCGAAAGGCAACCCATGCAGTCCTTCTGGTCCTGCTGGATCTCGCCACGCTCGTCAGGCGTAACGAAAACGACGGTGTCATCGGGCGTGCGCAAGGCATGGGTATAGCCTGCGCTGAACCAGGCGCGCGCGCGGTCCAGATCGTTGGGCGTGACCCAGAAGTTCTTGCCTTTCACGCCCACGTCAAGTTGCACGGTATGCTCACCCGCCGCGACCTTTGAATAAGGAATTTGACGCTCCGAGCGCGCTTCAAGCGCGCGCAGGAACGGATTGCGGACGGCGGAAGAATAGAAGCCTGTGGGCGAAAAACGGTGCAAAAGCACGTCGCCCGGCTCCAGCTTGCGCAGATGATCTTTCCATCCCTGCGGAATGGGGCTTTCTTCGGTCAACAGCGGACGCGTGCCGAACTGGAATGCTATGGAACCCAGTTCCGGATTGTCGATCCAGTTGTCCCATTCGCGCAAAGCCCACACGCCGCCTGCCATCACGATCGGCACGGTATCGGCAATACCTTCGGCGCGCATGACATCGCGCAGAGCCTTCACACGCGGATATGGGTCTTCCGGCTTTCTGGGGTCTTCGGCGTTGGACAGGCCGTTGTGGCCACCTG
This sequence comes from Novosphingobium sp., assembly GCA_020853995.1. Taxonomy (GTDB): domain Bacteria; phylum Pseudomonadota; class Alphaproteobacteria; order Sphingomonadales; family Sphingomonadaceae; genus Novosphingobium. Next base: position 2,913 of record JADYXV010000213.1, on the reverse strand, counting down.
CCAGCCAAGGGTCTTCATAAACCACTGCGCCCAGCAATTCGGGCACTTTGTGATACGCCCGCTTCCACAGCGCACGAAACGCGCGGCCCGATGATACGATGGGCAAGTAGTGCACGTTGAACCGTGCCGCGATTTCGGAAAGCTTGTAAGGCATCCCCGCGCCGCAGGTAACGCCTGTGACCAGACCTTTGGTCTGCTCCAGCACGCCTTCAAGAACGGCCTGTGCGCCGCCCATTTCCCACAGCACGTTGATGTTGATCGCGCCATTCCCGCCCGAAATCTCGTGCGCGCGCTTTACCTGCTCGACCGCACCGTCAATGGCATACTGGATCAACTGTTCATGGCGTTCGCGCCGCGTCAGGGCATCGTACACTTGCGGCACGATTTTGCCTTCTGCGTCATAGCTATCGGCATTGACCGCGCTGACCGTGCCGATCCCTCCGGCAGCAGCCCATGCACCTGAACTCATATGGTTCGTTGCAGCAACACCCTTGCCGCCCTCAACCAGTGGCCAAACTTCACGGCCACCATAGAGAATCGGCTTTAACCCCTTGAACGCAGACATTAATTCCCTTTCAGCGCCTCTGCGCACTCACACTTTCGCCGGTGCCAACCGGCACGACTTGATCTTCTTCGGCTCCGGTCTGGCCGGTGCTACCACAAATTGCGCATAATACCCCGCCAACTCGGGCTTACGGTGAAATTGATCCAAACGAAAGCCCGCCGCTTCCATCTCGCAAAACAGCAGAGCTGGCGGAATGCCATGGTTAGCGGTGGATTTATCGATATCCACCACCACCACGCGCCCGCCGGGCTTCAATGATGGCCACAACCGCCACAAGAACGCGTAAGGTTCAGCCACTTCGTGATACATGTGCACCAGAAACACGCGATCAAAGCTGCGTTCGGGCAAGCGCGGATCATCCTGCGCGCCCAGCTTGATCGATACATTATCAAGCCGGTCTTTTTCAACGCGCGCGCCCAACCGGCGCAATGCATCGCCATCGATGTCCTGTGCCAGAACGCGGCCCTTTGCCCCGACACGTTCAGCCAGACGCACGGTATAATACCCTTCGCCCGCGCCAATGTCGGCAACGCTCATTCCCGGTTTCACTTCGGCAAGGCTCATCACGGAGTTGGCTTCATCGCGATTGTCGCGTTCCGCCTCGTTCGAAAATTGTGTGCTCACAACCTTTGAAACAGGGCGATCCGGGGTGGGAAATTGCCGCGATGTTTCGGGCCGGTTATCCTCGGGCGTCTTTTCACAGCCGGACACGGCAAATGAAGCCAGCATAGCCAGCACAAAAGTACCAAGGGCCGCAGCCCTGCTCAATCGTCGTCCTCCACCGTCACCTTCTCGCCAGTCACCTTCTGCGAGAGCGCTGCGGCCATGAACGGATCAAGCGCCCCGTCGAGAACTTCGCTGGGGTTGGTGGAAACAACGCCCGTGCGCAGATCCTTGATCTGCTGATAGGGCTGCAACACGTAGGACCGGATCTGGTGGCCCCAACCGATTTCCGTCTTGGCCTGATATTCGCCGCTGGCCGCCGCTTCACGCTTGGCCAGTTCAGCCTCGTAAATACGCGCCTTCAACATGCCCATCGCGGTGGCGCGGTTCTTGTGCTGGCTGCGGTCGTTCTGGCTGGCGACAATGATACCTGTCGGCACGTGCGTGATACGCACCGCCGAATCGGTGGTGTTAACGTGCTGCCCGCCTGCGCCCGATGCGCGATAAGTATCGATCTTGAGGTCCGACGGATTGATCTCGACCTCGATGTTGTCATCGATTTCGGGGTACACCCATACCGAGCTGAACGAGGTGTGCCGCCGCGCTGAACTGTCATAGGGGCTGATCCGCACCAGACGATGCACGCCGCTTTCGGTCTTGGCATAACCATAGGCGTTCTCACCCTTGATCAGCAGCGTAGCGCTTTTGATCCCGGCGGCTTCGCCCGCATGGTAATCGACCAGTTCCACCTTGTAGCCGTGCCGTTCACCCCAGCGGGTGTACATGCGCTGGAGCATTTCGGCCCAGTCCTGGCTTTCCGTTCCACCTGCGCCTGCATGGACTTCAAGGAAGGCATTGTTGGCATCAGCTTCACCGGCAAGCAGCGCCTGTACCTTGTCGTTGTCCGCGCGCGCAGCCAGTGCCGCCAGCGTCGCCAAACCTTCGTTGATGGTCGGCTCGTCATCTTCAGCCTCGCCCATCTCGATAAATTCGATGGCGTCGGCCATTTCCTGGCCGATTTCATTGACGGTGCCGATCGATGCCTCCAGCCGACGACGCTCTCGCATCACTTCTTCAGCTTTCTTCGGATCATCCCACAGTTTGGGGTCTTCGACGCGGGCGTTCAACTCGTCGAGACGGCGCACAGCGCGGTCCCAGTCGAGGAACTTGCGCACCAGTGCCAATGCGGCATTGATACGGTCGATATGGGCCTGCCCTTCGGCACGCATGGCTGTCACACTCCCGATATTCAAAACACAAAAAATGCCTGCCCGCGCTTAGCGCAGCGGGCAGGCATGTAAAGCCCAAGCGTGTGGTTCTATGCCACGCTGCGCGCAAATCCCGGCGCTAAACGCCTTTCAACTTGCGCACTGCAGCCAGCGTCAGTTTCACATGGTCGCGGTAATCCATATCCGAATGGACCATCGTCACCTTGCCGTTTCTGGCGATGACATAGCTGGTCCGCTTGGTGAGGCCTGTCGAAATTCCGGCAGGAAGTTTCAACGCAACGTCATAAGCCTTGATGACAGCAGGGCTTGCCGCCGCCACGGCAAACTTGTCACGGCAGGCTTCGGTAGAGAACTTCTGCAAGGTAGCGATGTCATCGTTCGACATGCCGACCACTGTCGCTCCCGCAGCCTTGAAGTCGTCACTTGCTTCGGCAAAAGCATGCGCTTCCAGCGTGC
>JADYXV010000212.1 GCA_020853995.1 Novosphingobium sp. | reverse complement strand
TTCAGGGTGACGATCCATTAAAGTTGCGAACTTCGATTCCACCATACTAGGCCCGGATCAGGTCCGGGCCGACGGGGATGCAGGGCAAAGGGTTTTAGGGGCTGCTTCAGGCGGATTCCAAAAGCAGGCTGGCGGCGGCTGTGTTGCTGATCGGGATGTGGTAATTGCGGCTGACCTGGGTGAGCGGGATATCGCCCAGCGCACCACGTGCGGCAATCCAGTTGAGGATCTCGACGCCTTGCGTGCCGGCAAGTTCGGCGACTTGTTCAGCGGTGTGACCGGTGAGCGCATCGGGGTTTGCGGCAAGGTTATCGAGGCAGAACGTATCGTAATCAGGGTTCATGAAACCGGCGCGGGGGCCATCCAGCTGGTGCGAGAGCCCGCCGGTGCCGCAAACGAGGATGCGTTCATCGCCGCCCCATGATTGCAATGCGCGATGAACCGCGCGGCCAAGCGCAAGGCAGCGTTTGGGGCTGGGCAGCGGGTACTGGACGGTGTTGATGGCGATGGGGATCAACTTGAGCGGCCAAGTCTCTACGCCGGGATAGACCAGTTCAAACGGGATGGAGATGGCATGATCGACCAGCATTTGCTGGCAGGTGGTTATATCAAACTCATCACGGACGAGGCTGTCGATGAGGTGCCATGATAGCGCAGGGTGGCCGGTGAAGCTTTTGTAGACAGGTAGCCCCCAACCTTCATCGGCATTGTCATAGGTTGGAGCCGCGCCGACGGCAAAAGTCGGCATCTTGTCGAGGAAGAAATTGAGACCGTGATCGTTGGAGAATACGACCGCGACATCGGGTTTTGCCTCTGCCAACCATTTGCTGATGGGAGGATAACCATCAAAGAAGGGTTTCCAATACGGCGTTTCCTGATCGCCGCGCACCATCGCACCGCCAATGCCGGGGACGTGGCTGGTGAAATAGCCGCCGATGATATTGGCCATCATGCGTTCTCCTTGTGCGGGATTTTATCAGCCCATGTCAGCAACATGGCTTTGAATTCATCAACCGACATGCCGGTTTGCAGCGCGCCCAGATCCTGCACGCCAAGGCCGAAAATGCCCGCCAGCTTGGCCAGATAATAGACGTTGCCACCGGCATCGAGCATGGCCAGAACATTGCGATCAGCCACGGCCTTGCGCTGTTCAGGAGTCAGATGGAAGCGCGCGCAATAGCCATCTTCATCGGCCAGGAAGGCATCGCGGTTGGCCTTGTCGTTGAACGAAAAGCACATGGCGTTGAGCGCATAACCGCGTGTGGCAAGGCCGCCGTCGAACAACGGTATCGCGCGGCGGATGGCGTTATCCGCGTTGACCGATTCAGGTGTCATCTCCGCATCTCCTGCGCCGGACTTTGCCTTGCGTGGCAATTCCTGTCCGGCCTGAGCAAAATCATATGCAACACATACGAATTTGCCTTGACCGAGATCAAAGTTCCGGAGCGGGAAAATCTGCCGCCGTTAAGTAACGTAACGGACTATCGGTTAATGTAGATAAGGCCTATGCTTAGGACATGCCCTTATCCAACGCTGAACGTCAACGCCGATACCGCCAACGCCTGAAAGCGCGGGCTGCGGGCGGCGCTGTGGTGGAGCAAGCGCAGATTGCGGTTGAACGCGCCGTTCTGGCGCTGTGGGCCTATCATGAACGGCCATCGCCCACGGGGATTGCGTGGAGAGAGATCGACGGATGCCGGACATTGGACGAGTATCGTTCCGAGCTGGAACGCTCGCCCAGCAATCTGTTGCAGGCATGCCGCGCGTTCTTGCCGGGGTTTGAGGGGCTTACGCTTGATGAAGCGCGGGCCGTGGCAGACGTGATCGAGATTGCCGATGCCTTGCGACTGGCACCGGCGCGCAAGATCGAATTGCCTGAGGCAGCCTAAAAACCGGCTTCGATGGCGACGCGGATCGCATCGGCGCTGGTCTTGACGTCCAACCCCTTAAGCACGGCGGAACGGTGCATTTTGACGGTGCGTTCGCTGAGCGAAAGTTCATAAGCGATCTGCTTGTTCAACTTGCCCGAAGCCATCAGGACCAGAATTTCTTTCTGGCGGCGGCTGAGGCGTTCAACACGTTCGGCAGCGCCGTTGCGGCGTACATCGTTGGCTTGCGCCTGATCTTCGCCGATTTCGACCTGGGAACCGAGGTAATATTCCACTTCGCCAGCGGCATCAAATATCGGCGCGACCATGACGGCGTTGCGGAAGGGCGTGCCGTCCTTCTTGTAATTCAGGATTTCGACCATGACCGGCTGGTTGCGCCAGATGCCTTCGCGCAGGATCAAGGCCTTGTCATCTTCGGTGGCGGCACCGCGCAGGAACCGGCAGTTGCGACCGATGATCTCCTCTCGTGCGTAACCCGTCAGTTCGACGAACGCATCATTGCAGGCAATGATGGGGTTGTCCGGCAAACGCGGATTGCTGATGACGGCAGCCGTCGGGCTTGAGGCGATCATTTCGGCGATAGACATAAAGTGCATATACGCTTGCTTTGCCCGTTTTCCAATGCGTGCCCTTTGGTCCGTGTTGTTCCTGATGGGGGGCGCGCGCATCCGGACAACATTGCAGCAACATTGCCTGCCGGAGTCTGTCGCCGATGAATGTTCTCTCCCCTTCTCTCGCCGCCTCCTCCGGCATGGCCGATGTCATTGGTGAAGATGGCAAGATCATCGTGCCTGACGAAGTGCAGGAAGCGATCCGCACCTTACTGCGCTGGTCGGGCGACGTGCCTGAGCGTGAAGGCCTGATCGATACGCCCAAGCGCGTGGCCCGGGCGTGGCGTGAATATTGCAGCGGATATGCCAGCGAACCCGGCGCGCATCTTTCGCGCACATTTGAAGAAGTAGGCGGTTATGACGAGGTTGTGCTGCTGCGCGACATTCCGTTCCAGAGCCACTGCGAACACCACATGGCACCGATCACCGGCACCGCGTCTATCGCATATCTTCCCAAGGACCGCGTTGTCGGAATTTCGAAGCTGGCCCGCGTTTTGCACGGATATGCCCAGCGCCTGCAAGTGCAGGAGCGCCTTACCGCAGAAGTGGCGCAGTGCATCTGGGAGCACCTCCAGCCGCATGGCGTGGCTGTGGTAATCGAGGCGCAGCACGGCTGCATGACCGGACGCGGCGTGAAGACGCATGGCGTGGGCATGGTGACCAGCCGCATGCTTGGATGCTTTCTCAACGATGCCAGCAGCCGCAAGGAAGTTTTGTCGTTGATGGGTCGTGGTTGAGCCACGGAAAAAAGTGACAATGCGTGTTGCAATCGTTGGCGCGGGCATGGCCGGCCTATCATGTGCGGACCGGCTCAAACGTGCGGGCCATGCTGTTTCGCTGTTTGACAAGGGACGCGGCGCGGGTGGACGCATGTCCACGCGTCGCATGCAAACGCCGCTTGGTGAAACGCAGGTTGATCACGGCGCGCAATATTTCACCGTGCGCGATCCGGCTTTCATGGCGCAAGTTGCGCGCTGGTCGGCCTGCGGGGTTGCGGCACCTTGGCCTGCGGCCGGAACCGGAGCATGGGTTGGCGTTCCCGGCATGAACGCGGTTGTCCGCGATATTGCCGATCATCACGATGTGACGT
>JADYXV010000211.1 GCA_020853995.1 Novosphingobium sp. | reverse complement strand
CCCAAGCTTATCAAAAGATCGTCGATGGCCACCCGCAAATCTGACCGCCCGCTACAGCGCCGTTTGAAAGCGCGCGGCCGGTCAGCTTTGCTATCACGGAATTACACCACTACCGGGGACACGACCTAACTACTTCCGCGGACGAAACGCCGCCATTGAAGCCCTTGACCTTCCGATTGCATTGACGTCCGACCTTTGGATGTCTTTCAATCGCATGTCCATGAATTCACAGGCAAAGCGCAATGCCATTGACTGGATCAAAGACTGCCTTCGCCAGATGGATGCTTCCTTGCCCGCGGAAGGCCAATTGGCTTCACTGGAAACAGAAGAAGGTCACATGCGACAGGATAGCGAGCGAACCAGTGGATCAATCTCCAAATTGTTCGTGAATTGAATTATAGGCAGCGCGGAAGGCCAAGTGGCATCGCTGCTTATTGCACGAAACTATTGCGGTATGCCTCGCGCAGCTCGTTCTTGAGGATCTTTCCCATTGCGTTACGTGGAAACTCGTCCAGGACGTGAACTGCCTTGGGCTGTTTGAATTTGGCGAGTTTATCTGAAATCAAAGTCTGCATGACTTGAGGATCAAACTTGTCGCGGTCGGTCGTCACCGCTGCCATGACTGCTTCGCCGAAATCCGGGTGTGGCACTCCAAATACGGCGACATCTTGCACGCCATCGACTTGGGCGAGCAGCATCTCAATCTCTGCTGGGTAGACATTATAACCGCCCGAAATGATCAGATCCTTTGATCGCCCGGCAATCGTGATGCGACCGCTATCATCCTTGAAGCCAGTATCGCCGGTGCGAAAGAAGCCATCCGGATAGAAACTTTCGGCCGTTGCGGAGACGCGCCGCCAATATCCGGCACATAGATTGGGTCCGGCCATTTCAATTTCGCCGATCTCGCCAACAGGCAGTTCCGCGCGGTCGGCGCTTACGATACGGACGTTCACACCTGGCAATGGATAGCCGACCGTCCCTGCAATCCGGCCTGCTTGCTCGTAGGGATTAGAGGTTATCATGACAGTTTCTGTCATCCCGTAGCGTTCAAGAATGCGGTGCCCAGTGCGTTCTTCAAAGGCCCCAAAAACAGAGGGCAAAAGCGGTGCCGAGCCACTGATGAACAGCCGGATTCCGGAACATGCATCACGGCCAAAGCCAGGATTCTCCAACAGCCGACTGTAGAAGGTGGGAACCCCCATGAACACACTGGCATGACTCAATCCCGCAATCACTTTCGCGGCGTCGAATCTTGCAAGCATGCGCAATGTAGCTGCGCTGTAAAGCCCGAGGTGAAGGGCCACGAACAAACCGTGCGCGTGAAACAGCGGCAGGGAGTGAAGAATCACGTCCTCACTGGAAAAATGCCAGGCCTGATGGAGCGCAGAAACATTGCTGCCCAGATTGCCGTGCGTCAGCATGGCGCCTTTCGGTCGACCGGTTGTGCCTGAGGTGAAGAGGATTGCGGCAAGATCGTCTGTAGCCATCTCTTCGATGCCAAGGTCGGGATTGAGCGTTCCGGCAAGCTCAGTCAGGGAGCCACCGCCATCAGGATTGAGCGTCGCGCGCGCTACAAGATCGCTGCCAATCGGCGGAACTGCGGTTTTTTCCGAATGAATCAAGAGCACCGGATCGGCATCTTCTATCAGAAGTGCCGCTTCAGCCGCAGTATATGCGGCATTCGTTGGCACGAAGATCGCGCCAGCCGCCAGCACCGCAAGGTAGGTGAAGACAAATGCCGGAGAGCTTTCGGTCTTGATCACGACCCGATCGCCGCGTGCGACGCCCAGCTGAGCCAGGGCTGCGCGATATCGTCCGACATGGCTTGGCAGTTCGCCAAAGGTACAAACCACTTCGTCATTCCATACCAACGCAGGCTTGTCTGCATGAGCCTGCTGGCGCGAAAAGAAGAGCTCAACAATGTTTTCAGGCATTTTGCATCCTCTGCACGCAATTTGACGCAGCACAAACGACCCTTTTTACTTGGCCTTGCGTGCCATCGAGCTTTTCGTTCAACTTATCTTGGTTGTGGTGCCGGCTGCAGGGATCGAACCCGCGGCCCCCTGATTACAAATCAGGTGCTCTACCATCTGAGCTAAGCCGGCATTCGGAGCGCCATTTGCGCGAATTGCGGGCCAACGTCCAGCCCCTGTAGATGCAAAAATTCTATCTGGCCTCAGCAATCGGGCGTGAGACTGCATCGCTGCCATTTACTGGCAGACGGAGCAGCGCAGAAAGCTTTGCCCGGAACTGCGCCAGTTCGTTTCCGCTCAGCATAGAGGTCGATGCAAAACTGATTTTAGTCGGGTTTACGACTTGCCCCGACCGATAAGCTTCGAAATGCAAGTGCGGCCCTGTCGAAAGTCCTGTCGAACCGACATATCCGATCACTTGCCCTTGAAACACGCGGGTGCCAGGACTGACAACGATCCGGCTCATGTGGGAATAGCTTGTCCCCAACATATTGCTGTGCGAGATCCGAACCTGGTTGCCATATCCCCCCGCCCAGCCGGCATTGGCAACCAATCCGTCGCTGACTGCGCGAATTGGCGCCCCGTAAGGAGCTGCGTAATCCACGCCACGGTGCAGTCGGGTATAACCAAGAAGCGGATGAAAGCGCATGCCGAAGCCCGAACTAATCCGGGCGTAGGCCACGGGTTGGGCGAATCCTCCGCCGCGGCTTTGGCCGACACCTGACGCTTCATACCAAT
>JADYXV010000210.1 GCA_020853995.1 Novosphingobium sp. | reverse complement strand
CGGTCAGGGTCGGCCAGCCGCTTTTGCAATTCGCTCACACCGCTGCCGCCGCCATAGTCCAGTGTCACATCCGGGGATGCAAGTGCGGCAAGCGCGGCTCCATCACGCGCACGCACTGCAGTGACAAGTGACTTGCGAAATGCAGACCAGCCCGGAGCCTTTGCGCAATCGTCTTGAGGAGCATAAGCTATGCCAGCAATGCCAACGGGTTCGGCGCTGGCCGAAGGCGAAGGGCTTTCAACGGGTTCGGGCAAAGGCGCTGCGCTGGCTTCAGAGACAGGCGTTGCGCGGGATGACGCTGTGGAAATGGGCACCGCTTCACGTTCACACCCGGCCAGCGTCAGCCCGAATGCCGCGATCAGCGCTGATCCTGCCCGTCTGCTCATTCCGTAACCGAATCTCCTTCAAGGGCTGCAGACTCTGCATCGGCATAGCGCGGCGCGGCTTCTATAAGTGAGACTTCTGCAATTTCTCGTTTGCCAACTTCGATATGCTTATCACGTAACTTCTTGCCGGTGACCGCGACCCTGCTATCGAAGCTTCTAGCAAAGTCATTATAGCTTGTAACGGCCCGACCGAGATGGGGTCCAACCTTTGTTAGATCTTCCGCGACCTTAGCGATACGATCATATAATTCTGCGCCAAGCTTACCGATTTCCTTGGCCTCGCGCGCCAGACCATCCTGACGCCACACTTGCGCCACGGTGCGGGCAATCGCGACCAGATTGGTCGGGCTGGCCAGCAGCACCCGCCGTTCGAACGCATAGTCCCACAAGGCCGGATCGCGCTCCAGCGCGGCGGCGATGAAATGCTCACCCGGCACGAACATCAGCACGTAATCAGGCGCTTCTTCAAACTGGCTTTGATAGGATTTCGCGCCCAGTGTCTGGATGTGGTTGCGCATGGATTGAACGTGCGCATTCAAGGCAATTTTGCGGGCATCATCATCCGTCGCCTCAAACGCATCCTGATAGGCGTTGAGCGACACTTTCGCATCGATCACCAGCAATTTGTTGCCCGGAACACGCACGATCGCATCTGGCCGCAACCGGCCTTCATCTGTCTCGATCGATTGTTCGGTGACGAAATCGGTATGTTCAGCCAAGCCGCACTGTTCCAGCACGTTGCGCAATTGCAGTTCGCCCCAGCGCCCGCGCGTTTTGGGGCCATTGCGCAAGGAATTGCCCAATTGCGCCGCCGCCGCGCGCACAGCTTCCTGCCCGTCACGCATTGACTGGATCAGGCCGGTGAGGTTGCCGAACGCATCAACGCGCTCTTTTTCAAGCTTGCCGACTTGCTCCTCATAGCTTTTGAGCCGCTGGTCCACCGGCGATAGCAGGGCCTTGAGACGCTCTCCGCTCGATTTCTCACTCTCTTCAAACCGGGCCTGCGCGCGCGCAAGGAAGGTTTCCTGTGCTTTTTCGAGCACTTTGTTGCCTGCGTTCTCAAATTCCTTGCGCAACGCCTCTTGCGCCTCGATCAGCATGCGCTTTTGTTCGGCAAAGTTTTCGGCATCGGCTTTGAGGCGTTCAATCGCGGTGCTCAACGCTTCACGGTCCGCCCGCACTTGCGCCAGTTCTGCCCGCACCACGTGCGCATCGGCGGCCTGCTGCCGCGCGGTGGCAAGGGCCGGGGCCAGTTCATCGCGATCACGGCGCACGTCGGCCAGTTCAGCCGACAGCGCATCCATCGCCCGCACCCGCTCGCTCATCGCGGCAAGATCCACGGTCATCGCCTTGACCGTGCCTTCCAGCGCCTTGGCCTCAACATCGCGCGAATCCGCCCGCGCTCGCCATTCGGCCACAGGCCGTGACCCAAGGAACCAGCCAAATGCGATTCCAGCCAGCAAAGCAATGATAACGAAAAGAATTAGACCAGTATCCACGCTTGTTCCTAAAAAGAACGAAGCATGAACCTAACGGCAATTCATGTTCGTGGCAACCAGCCTTCGCGGGTTATCCTCAAGCCACCTTGCGCAGTTTTTCCAGTTTGCGCAGTGCCATCTGGCGTTTGAGGCGTGAGAGGTGGTCGATGAACAGAATGCCTTCAAGGTGGTCCATTTCGTGCTGCAAACACGTGGCCATCAACCCGTCCATGTCCTGTTCGTGGTGGTTGCCATCAAGGTCCTGCCAGCGCGCGCGGATGCGTGAGGGGCGTTCCACATCGGCGTAAATTTCAGGCACTGAAAGGCAGCCTTCCTGATAGAGCGTCTGCTCTTCGGATGGATCAAGAATTTCAGGATTGATAAAGACTTGCGGTTCGCGCTTGGTGGGCTGGTGGTGATGGGCGTGGCCATCGTGCGCACAAGCCACCGGCTCGGCATCAAGGTCATCAGGCTGAAGATCGATCACCAGCACACGCAGCGGCACGCCCACCTGAATCGCGGCAAGCCCGATGCCGGGCGCATCGTACATCGTCTCGAACATGTTGGACACGAGCGTTCGCAGTTCGTCATCGAACTTTTCAACGGGAACCGAAACCTGCTTCAAACGCGGATCGGGAACTTCAAGGATTTCGAGAATGGCCATAAGCGCCAGATAAGGAAGATGGGGCTGACTCGCAAGAGTGTGACTTGGGGGGTGTTACCCCACCGGCCTTCGCGCCCGCAACGCTTGCGCCAAAGTGCCTTCGTCCAAGTAATCCAGTTCACCGCCCACCGGCAGCCCGTGCGCCAGTTGCGTCACACGAACTGGGCTGCCCTCCAGCCGTTCGGCAATGTAATGCGCGGTGGTCTGGCCCTCCAGCGTGGCATTCATCGCCAGCACCACTTCATCCACGCCGCCCTGGCCCACGCGGTCGAGCAGCTTGCCGATAGTCAAGTCCTCTGGCCGCACGCCTTCCAGCGCGGATAACCGCCCGCCCAGCACATGATATTTGCCTGTAAACAGCCGCGCGCGGTCAAGCGCCCACAAGTCGGCCACTTCCTCGACCACGCAGATTGATCGTGCATCGCGGCGCGGATCGGCGCAAATGCCGCAGGGGTTGGTGGTATCGACATTGCCGCAGGTATCGCATTCCACCAGCAGTTCCTGCACTTGCCGCAGGGCGTTCAGTAATTGCTCTAGCGCGGTTTCGCGCCGCTTGATCAGCCACAGCACCGCACGCCGCGCCGAACGCGGCCCAAGCCCCGGTAACCGCGCCAATGCGCCTGAAAGTGCCTCGATCTCTTGCGATGCCATCGCAGCACAGATAGGGCCGGAACTGTCAAACGGAAGAGCCATTTCCAGCTTATGCGCATCATCTTCATGGGAACCCCCGATTTCGCTGTGCCGACGCTCAACGCGCTGGTCGCCGTAGGGCATCAGATTGTCGCCACGTATAGCCAGCCGCCACGCCCCGCTGGCCGGGGCAAAAAGCTGCAACCTTCGCCAGTGCAATTGGCGGCGGAGGCCCACGGCATTGAAGTGCGCACGCCGGTTTCGCTGAAAGGTGCGGACGAACAGGCCGCATTGGCGGCGCTGGAGGCCGATATCGCGGTGGTGGCGGCTTATGGCCTGATCCTGCCGCAAGACGTGCTGGATACGCCGAAGCTGGGCTGCCTCAACGTCCACGGCTCAATCCTGCCGCGCTGGCGCGGGGCGGCTCCGGTGCAGCGCGCAATTCTGGCGGGTGATGAGCAGACGGGCGTTACCATCATGCAAATGGAGCGCGGGCTTGATACCGGGCCGATGCTGGCGAAAATCGCAACGCCGGTTGCGTGCAAGACGGCGGGCGAATTGACCAGCGAACTGGCCGAAGCAGGCGCGGGCCTGATGGTGCAAGTGCTGGCCGATCTTGCGGCCTATCCGCCAGTCGTCCAGCCCGACGAGGGCGTGACGTATGCCCACAAGATCGATAAGGTCGAAAGCCGCATCGATTTTACGCGTGCGGCGGTGGAGGTGGAGCGCCAGATCCGCGCGTTCGCCCCAGCACCGGGCGCCTTCTTCGAACTGGAGGGTGAGCGCTATCGCGTGCTGGCGGCAGATGTTGTCGAGGGTGTCGGCGCTGCGAGTGTGACGTTGGATGACGCGCTGACGATTGCCTGTGGTTCTGGCGCGATCCGTCCGACAATGATCCAGCGCGCAGGCAGGCCTGCAATGGACGCTGCTTCATTGTTGCGCGGCCGGGCGATTGGTGCGGGGACCATGCTGGGGTGATGACCCGCTTTGCCCTCACTCTCGAATGGAATGGCGCTGCCTATCAAGGCTTCCAGCGCCAATCGCACGGGCCATCGATCCAGCAAGCGCTGGAAGAAGCAGCCTTTGGTGTGACCGGCGAGGACGTGCGCGTCCACGCATCGGGGCGCACCGACACCGGCGTCCACGCGCTTGGCATGCGCGCGCATTTCGACCTCTCGCGCCCGTTTGATCCGTTCCGTATGGCAGGCGCGCTCAATGCGCATCTCGGCATGGCCAAGCATGCCATTGCGGTGCTGGATTGCGTGGAAGTGCCAGAGGATTGGCATGCGCGGTTTTCCTGCATCGGCCGCGCTTATGAATACCACATCATCAACCGCCGCGCGCAATTGACGCTGGATGTTGGCAAGGCGTGGCGCATTACCCGCCCGCTTGATGCCGATGCGATGCACGATGCGGCGCAATCGTTGATTGGGCTTCACGATTTTACCACGTTCCGTTCGGTCCATTGCCAAGCGGCCAGTCCGGTCAAAACGCTGGACCGGCTGGACGTGCGGCGTGAAGGCGAGCGCGTGATTATCGAGGCTGCCGCGCGCAGTTTCCTGCACCATCAGGTGCGTTCGATGGTTGGCTGTCTGGCGATGGTCGGGCAGGGGCAGTGGACCCGCGATGATCTGATCGATGCCCTTGAAGCGAAAGACCGTTGCAAATTGGGACTTAACGCCCCACCTGATGGACTGTATTTCGTTAAAGCAATCTATCCCGGAGAGTAACATGACCCAGCTTCGCGGCCAGCAAATCGTATCAAGGCTTGATGCAGATGGCACTCTTACCGTGGAACTGGCTGATCACGACGTGCCAGCGCCAACCGGCACACAAGTGGTGGTGCAGGTGGAAGCCGCGCCGATAAACCCGTCAGACCTTGGCTTGTTGTTCGGCCCGGCAGACATTGAAAACGCCACGTTCACACCCGGCAAGATCGTTGCGCGCATGCCTGATCCGGCGGTCCGCGCAATGTCTGCGCGCCACGGCATGGCAATGCCGGTGGGCAATGAAGGCGCAGGCACGGTTGTTGCCGCCGGTGAAGCGCCCGAAGCGCAGGCGCTGCTGGGCAAGCTGGTCACCTGCTTCCCCGGCGCGATGTATGCGACTTATGCGGTGGCCGATGCGCGCATGTGCCTGCCGCTGGGCGATGGCATTACGGCAGAGCAAGGCGCTTCGGCTTTCGTGAACCCGTTGACCGCATTGAGCTTTACCGAAACCATGCGCCACTATGGCCATAAGGCGCTGGTACATACGGCGGCGGCATCGAATCTGGGCCAGATGCTGGTCAAGATTTGTCAGGCCGATGGCATTCCCCTCGTCAACGTCGTGCGCAGCGAAGCGCAAGTGGCGATCCTGAAAGGCATTGGCGCGGAACATGTCGTCGATAGTTCGAAGGACAGCTTCATCGAAGACCTGACAGTGGCGGTGCAGGCCACGCAAGCCACGATGGTGTTTGATGCGATTGGTGGCGGCAAGCTGGTCAGCCAGATCCTGACAGTGATCGAACAGGTTGCCAATTCCGGCGCTGCCTACAGCCGCTATGGCTCGAACAGCCCGAAGCACGCGTTCATTTACGGCGCGCTTGACCTGTCGCCGACTGTGCTCAATCGCAATTACGGCTTCGTCTGGGACGTATCGGGCTGGCTGCTCACCCCGTGGATGGCAAAGCTGGGGCCACAAATCGTCGAGAAAATGCGCAACCGTGTGGTGGCCGAACTGACTACAACCTTCGCCAGCAATTACAACGCGCGCGTAAGCTTGGAACAAGCTTTAAGTCGCGAGGCTGCGACAGATTACAACAAGCGCCGCACTGGTGAGAAGTATCTTATCGTTCCGGGTGCTTGAGAGGCAGGGAGATGACCATCCCGCTGCGACCAACGCCTTCTGCGGACACATAAGTCTCGCCCCTCCCGCACGCGGGAGGGGATTGGAGCATTGCTGCACTTTACCTGAACTTCAAACCCAGTCCCCGCCTGCGTTGTTGGGAGCGAAGCAAAGCACGCCGGAGCGGGCGCAAACTTATTCAGCTGCCTCGCTGACGTCGGCGCTTTCCTGTGCCTGTCGTGCCCACATTTCGGCATAGAGCCCGTCGCGGCGTAGCAGGTCGGTGTGGCTGCCTTGTTCGGCCAAGCGGCCTTGATCGAGTACGAGGATCGTGTCGGAATCGGCAATCGTCGAGAGGCGGTGGGCGATGGACAGGGTGGTGCGGTCTGTCGCTACGGCGCGCATGGTGGACAGGATGTCTTGTTCCGTGCGGGTGTCGAGCGCGCTGGTGGCTTCATCGAACAGCAGGATCGGCGGGTTTTTGACAAGGGTGCGCGCAATAGCGACGCGTTGCTTTTCGCCGCCTGAAAGCTTCAGGCCGCGTTCGCCCACTTCGGTGTCAAAGCCCTTAGGTAGGCGGGCGATGAATTCTGCGATGGAGGCACCGCGCGCGGCGGCGTCCACTTCGGCTTGCCCGGCACCATCGCGGCCATAGGCGATGTTATAACCGATGGTGTCGTTGAACAGCACCGAATCTTGCGGGACGATGCCGAGTGCAGCGCGCAAGGAGGCTTGGGTGACGTGGGCGATATCCTGCCCATCAATCAGAATGCGGCCAGTCCACGGATCGTAAAAGCGGAACAAAAGCCGCGCGATGGTGGATTTTCCAGCGCCCGATGGGCCGACAATAGCGACGCGGCTGCCTGCAGGGACTTCGAACGAAAGGCCGTGGAGGATTTCGCGGTCACGGTCATAGCCGAACACGACATTATCGAAGGTGACGCCAGGGCGCTTGATGATGAGGGCTGGCGCGCCTGGCGCATCAGCCACTTCAACAGGGGTATCGATAAGGCGGAACATTTCGGCCATATCGATCAGGCCTTGGCGGATCGTGCGATAGACCATGCCGAGCATATCGAGCGGGCGGAAAAGCTGGGTGAGGTAGGTGTTGACGAAGACGAGGTCGCCCACAGTCAACCGGCCTTGCGACCAGCCCCAAACCGTCCACGCCATTGCACCTGCCATCAGCAGGTTGACGATGATCGCTTGGGCAATGTTGAGCAGGCCGAGGCTGTTTTCGCTTTTTACCGCAGCATCGGCATAGGCGCGGGCGGCAGAGGCGTAGCGCGCCTCTTCGCGCGATTCTGCGCCGAAGTATTTGACCGTTTCGTAATTCAGCAGGGAATCGACGGCGCGGGATAGAGCCTGACCATCGAGCCGGTTCATCTTTTCGCGCAAGGCCGAGCGCCATTCGGTGATCGTGCGTGTTACATAGACATAGGCGATAACGGCGATGACCGTTGCGCCGACAAGGCCAAGCCCGAAGTTGAGCCAGAAGATCACGATGACGGCGGTCAATTCAATGATCGTCGGCGCGATGTTGAACAACAGGAAATAGAGCATCGTGTCGATGCTTTTGGTGCCGCGTTCGATCACCTTGGTGACCTCGCCCGTGCGGCGGGCAAGGTGGAAGCGCAATGACAAGCGGTGCAGGCGGGCGAACACGTTTTCGGCCAGATGCCGTGTGGCGTCCTGGCCTACGCGTTCGAATACGATGTTGCGCATGTTATCAAAAGCAACGCCAGCAAAGCGGCCCAGCGCATAAGCAAGG
>JADYXV010000209.1 GCA_020853995.1 Novosphingobium sp. | reverse complement strand
CATCCGCAAGTCAACGGAGTGGTGCGCACTCTGGCCGCTACGGTTGAGCGCCTGAGCGCGCGCGGGCATGAGGTTGAGTTGATCACGCCGGGGCAATTCCGGACAATGCCACTGCCCGGCTATAGCGAAATCCGGCTGGCGATGGCGCCGCGTTTTGGCACGCGCCGGACATTGGCCGACTTTGCGCCCGATGTAGTGCATATCTCGACCGAAGGGCCGATTGGCTGGAGCGCGCGGAGCTGGTGCAAGGCCAATGGCGTGCCGTTCACCAGCGCATTCCACACGCGCTTTCCCGACTATGCCGCCGCGCGCACGGGTTTGAACGCGGATATGTTCTGGCCTGTAATGCGCCGCTTCCATGCGCCAAGCCGCGCGGTTTTGGTATCAACCCCGACACTGGCAGGCGAATTGGCAGCGCAAGGCATTGGTCAGACCCGGATCTGGACGCGGGGCATTGACCGCACGCTGTTCAGGCCGGGCCATCCGATATTGCCAGCACTTGCCGGGATTTCACGGCCTGTTCTGCTGAGTGTAGGACGCGTGGCGATCGAGAAGAACCTTACGGCGTTTCTTGATGCCGAAGTTGAGGGCACCAAGGTTGTTATTGGTGACGGGCCTGATCTGATGCGGCTGAAAGCGCGCTATCCCCAAGTGCACTTTCTGGGTGCGCTGCATGGTGAAGCCTTGGCGCAAGCGTATTGTTCGGCCGATGTCTTCGTGTTCCCTAGCCGTACGGATACCTTCGGGCTGGTGATGATCGAGGCACTGGCTTGCGGCGTGCCTGTGGCAGGATTTCCGGTGCCGGGTCCACTTGATATCGTGGGCAGCAGTGGCTTTGGGCCGGGCAGCGATTTGCCGATGAGGGTCGGCGCACTGGACGAAGATCTGACCGTTGCCATCCAGAAGGCACTGCGTTGCGACAAACTGGGTGCAGCGGTGCACGGAGCGTCGTTCAACTGGGACCGCGCAACGGACCAGTTCATCGATGCGGTGAGCGAAGTTGCCCTGCCGATGCGGCAACTGCAAGTCGCCTGAGATTAAGATTTAAGTCCCGAAAGCCCGGCAAGCGTTGATGCTTGCCGGGCTTTGCCTGATTACGCCAAGTCGCGGACTTTTGGTTCGCGTGCCCAGTGGCGAACCGGACCGACACTAAGAAGTTGGTTGTTGGGTACCACACCTTCGTCTGGAAACACGCCTGCCTTGTCGAGGATCACTTGCGTGCCTTTGCAATGGGCGATGGTTTTGCAGTGGCCATAGGCGTCCATGAACCACTGAACCGCTGCGCCTTGGGTGGCGAGTTTGGCGGCCGCATCAGGCATCAACACGGAAGCGACGGCATCGAACAGGACCGACGGCGAGCCTTCCAGTTTGCCGTGTGCTTTGAGCATGCCCCCTTTGACCGGAATACCGCCGACTTTGGGGGCGACAAGGAAGACCGTGCCGCCTTCGGCTTCGATACCTTTGGTCAATTCATCGATTGTCGCTTTGTCCGAACCTTCTGCAAAGAGAATTCCGACTTTCCGGCCTTCAAATGTCTTCATGGCTTGCTTCTGGATCGACAAGGCGTCGGACAATGGCAGCTTAACCGCTTTGCGTGCGGCAGGTGCTGCCTTGGGCAAGTCCATGGCAAGACCATCAGCCACACGAGCAGCCAGATCTTCATCCACATTGCGCAGGCGTGAAAGCACCCGCAACCGAACGTGTTCGAGGCTTACTTTCGAGAGTTCGAAAACCAGTGCCGAGGCAATGTGCGCCTGTTCATTGGCGGTTTGCGAGAGGTAGAACATTGTCGCCTGGCTGTAATGATCAGCAAAAAGTTCGGCGCGGACGCGAACCTTTTCGGTGGGATCATTGCGTTCGGCGTTCTCGGCAAAGCTGGTGAAGCCGGAGGCAGGAGCTGCGCGCGGGCCTGCGTCCTCGCCTGCTTCATCAAGGCTGTTAGGTTCGTAATTGGCGCGCCCTGTCGGCACGAGCGTTTGCATCAACCCATCACGCTGCATGTTGTGGAAAGGACACTTGGGGGCGTTGATGGGTATCTGGTGGAAGTTGGTGGTTCCAAGCCGCGACTTTTGCGTATCGAGGTACGAGAACAAGCGCCCTTGCAGCAGCGGATCATTGCTGAAATCAATGCCCGGAATGACGTTTGTAGGCAGAAATGCCACCTGTTCGGTTTCGGCAAAGAAATTGTCGACATTGCGATTCAGCGTCATGCGTCCGACGATGTCGACGGGGATGACTTCTTCAGGGATGAGCTTGGTCGCGTCGAGCACATCGTAAGGCTGCTGGGCGGCCCATTCTTCGTCAAACACCTGAACACCCAGATCCCATGCGGGGAAATTTCCGTTAGCAATGGCTTCGAACAGATCGCGGCGATGGAAATCCTGATCAGCACCGGCGATTTTGACAGCTTCGTCCCACACCAATGATTCAAGGCCCAAGACCGGCTTCCAATGGAATTTGACGAACTTGCCTTCGCCCGCAGCGTTGACGAAGCGGAAGGTGTGAACGCCAAACCCTTCGATGTTGCGCAGCGTCCGGGGAATGGCGCGGTCAGACATGGCCCACATGATCATGTGCATGGCTTCTGGCATCAGGCCGATGAAATCCCAGAACGTATCGTGCGCGCTGGCAGCCTGTGGGTAGCCCCGGTCCGCCTCCATTTTTACCGCATGGACAAGATCCGGAAACTTGATCGCGTCCTGGATGAAGAACACGGGAATGTTGTTACCAACCAGATCCCAATTGCCCGCATCGGTGTAGAATTTGACGGCGAAGCCGCGCACGTCGCGAGGGGTGTCGACCGAGCCTGAACCGCCTGCAACAGTGGAAAAACGCACGAATACCGGGCAGGTTGCACCCGTCTTTTGAAAGATGGCGGCTTTGGTAATGCCGGGAATGGCCTTGGTGCATTCGAACACACCATGAGCGCCCGATCCGCGTGCATGGACAATGCGTTCGGGGATGCGTTCATGATCGAAGTGGAAGATCTTTTCACGCAAGATGAAATCTTCAAGCAAGGTCGGACCGCGCGCGCCCGCTTTCAGGCTGTTCTGATTATCGGCGATGGTGTGGCCGAAGTTGTCAGTCAGCAAAGGCCCTGCACCCTTTTGTGACATTGCATCCTGCCGGGTTTCACCGCCTGCGCCTTCGCTGGTCCTGTAGGCTGCTGTGCCATGCCCCGGTTGATGATCGTGCAGAGCATTGTCGAGGCTTGGCGATGGATGGGCGGCGGGTGCTTTAACGTCGGGTTTCATGAAATTCTCCGAACCGGCCGTGCACAAAAGCGCGAAGCCATGAGTTGAAACCTGAACGGCCAGCGTTACGGGCGGTTCCGCCGACAACATAAAAGGACGATGAAAGGGGCTGGAATTGCGCCCTGATATCGTTAGGTTTTACAGGTACGGTTTGCCGGATTAGGATTTGACACTGTGATTGCCTGCCTGACTGTTCTGGCGACCACTGCAGCCCAGATTGCCTCTGTTGCGGCGCACGATGGCGCATCGGACACCGTTGCTTTGCCAGCAGGCGTCGCAGCGATAATTGATGCCGCCCTGGCATCAGGCGATACGGCAGGCATAGATGCTGTGGCACGCTTTGCCCGGCAGGCCCATCCGCAGGCAGCCGATGCGATTGACCAGCGTATTTCAACCTGGCGCAACACATCAGGGTTGGTGGCGCTCGCGGCTGGACCTGTCCTGCAAAAGACTGCGCCCGACGATCCGGTCCAGCCCCAAACTTTTTTGACAGCGCTGGCGCCACTGCCCTTGCGCTGGACCGGCGAAGGCGAGATTGGCGCGTTTACCCGCAGTGGCAATACCCCCGGAATCGGGTTTGTTGGCGCAGTAAAGCTGGTGATCGAAGGCCAGAACTGGCGCGTCAATTCCTTGGCTCGGGTCGATTATCAGGAAACGGCCAGCGTTGTGACGCGGGACCAATACAGAGTATCAGCCGAGCCGAATTACAAGTTCAGCCCGCGCGGCTACTTCTTCGGACTGGGCCAATATGAAAAGGACCGCTTTCAAGGGTTTGAATCACGATACAGCATGTCAGGTGGACTGGGTTACAGCATATTTGCCGAACCTGATGCAAAAGTGACCGTGAAGGCAGGACCTGCTTGGCGACGCACAACGGCAAACAATGGCGAGCAGGAAACGATACTGGCCGGGCTTGCATCGGTTGATGTGAATGTGAAGTTGGCCCCTTCCCTGCATTTCACGCAGGACGCCAGCGCCT
>JADYXV010000208.1 GCA_020853995.1 Novosphingobium sp. | reverse complement strand
AGGACGGCATACGACTACAATTTCGATCCGGCATCGTCGGTCAACGTGATCGATCTGGTCAAACGCAAATTCGTCCGCGCCATCGAACTTCCCGGATGCGCCAATCTCATCCCAAATCCCGGCATCGGTTTTTCTTCGCTATGCGCCGATGGCACTTTGGCGACCATTGCAGTCAAAGGTGGAACGCAAGAAATCACTCGGACCGAGCAGTTCTTCGACGCTGCGGCCGACCCTATTTTTGCTAACTTTGCCTATGATCGCAAAAAGAAGCAGGCGGTGTTTCTCAGCTATACAGGCATGGTTCGCATAGCCGCGATCAGCGCAAAACCCGATGTTGGCGAACCTTTCTCGATCCAGCAGGCCGCCGGTTTGCGCGCCGCTGATACCAAGCCGCTGGATATTGCCTGGTATCCCGGTGGATCACAGGTCATGGCGCTGCATCGGCCAAGCTCGACGCTTTATGTCCTGATGCACATGGGGGAATACTGGACGCACAAGGAAGGCGGCAAAGAGATTTGGGCCTTAGATCTGGCTGCCAAAAGGGTGATCAAGCGCATCCCGCTCAAAGAGTCTGTGCACAACATTGAAATCACTCAAGATGATGCGGCGATGATCATTGTTACAGACCGCAAGAACAACGCAACCGTGATCGATGCCAAGACAGGTGAAATCAAGCACTCCATCGAAAATGCAGGCGGCGGCCACATTACTGTTGTGGAGCCGATGTGAGCCCGCTCGGCTTATCTGCAGTCGCCATTACGGGTGGCGCAGCGGCAATTGGCACAGGCTTGGTGTTTGCAACGGCAGGCATTGCCAAGTTGCGTAACCGTCGCGTGTTTCCGGGCGTTGTCGCCAATTATCGTTTGATGCCTGAAGCTTTCGTCAAACCCGTCGCTCTAGTACTTCCGTTTGCTGAATTGGCTCTGGGTCTTGCTCTTGTGGCGGGGATCGGCCGTTTTGCTGCACCGGCCATTGCCTTGCTGCTTGTGTTTGCTGCTGCAATGGCCATTAATATCGGGCGTGGCCGCGCGCACATCGATTGTGGCTGTGGCCGGTCGGAACTGCGCCAACCCCTGAGCCGCACTCTTGTCATGCGGAATCTTGGTTTGGCCTTGTTGCTGGTCCCGACGTTGGTCGCAACGCCGGTTTTCGCCTCTGCCGAATGGCTCATCGCACTGGCTGGCGGATTGGCGCTTTTTCTTCTGACGCATCTCGTCAACGTACTAGCGGCGTTGGCCACGGGTCCACTCGCCTCTATGGAAAGGAATTCCCGATGATGACTGCTCTCATTGTCAGCCAGGTCATCTCATGGCTGGTTATTCTCGGGCTGGTTCTCATGCTGCTTGCACTTGCCCGGCAAGTGGGCGTGCTGCACATGCGCGTGGCCCCTGCCGGAGCGCTGACGACCAATGGTGGCGCAGCGATAGTTGGCGGAAAGGGGCCCGCAGTGCCCGCCAGAACACTTGACGGCAAAGACGTCATCGTAGGTGGTCCGGCCAAGTCAGTGCCGCTCCGATTGCTGATGTTCGTATCGGCCACTTGCCCGCTGTGCAAAGGCTTGATCCCGGCGGCGCGTTCCTTTGCGCACGATGAGCGGCTTGAACTGACATTTGTGGGTGATGATGATGTATCGGCTCAAAGCGCGATGATCGCGCAGCACGGCCTTGCTTCCTACCGCTTCATCAACGGTCCCGAAGTTGGCCAAGCTTATGAGGTCGGTAAATTGCCATATGCGGTGCTGCTCGACAGCGAGGGCACGATCCTGTCAAAAGGCTTGGTCAACAGCCGCGAACATCTCGAAAGCCTTGTGATAGCTCATGAAATGGGCATCGCAACGGTGCAGGACTATATCTCTCAGCTAAAAGTTCAGGCAGCTTGAGCACCGGAAAATCGTGAATAGGGGGCAATTCCATGAAGACCTTTAATCCCGACGCGATTGGCGAAAAGCTGCTGCGGCGCTTTGCCGGACGCACTTCGCGGCGAAGCATCATTTCGCGCTTGGGCATCGCTCTTGTCGCTGCGCCGATTTTCCCCGTCCTGCCTGTCAGCCGGGCTGAGGCAGCCAAACCGGACCGCACGCCCGAGGCCAAGACCGCATTTGCACGCAATGCCCAGACCAAAGACAATACGAAGTGCGATTACTGGCGCTACTGTGCGATCGATGGCTCATTGTGCACGTGTTGTGGTGGCGGCGTCCATACCTGCCCGGCAGGTTCGGAACCGTCGCCGGTTTCGTGGGTCGGCTCGTGTATCAACCCTGATGATGGCAAGGCCTATATGATCGCCTATCGCGATTGCTGCGGCAAGCCCGCGTGCGGTCAGTGCGGTTGCGATAACACGGACCGCGAAACGCAACTCTATCTGCCGCAGCTTAACAACAACGTGATCTGGTGCTTTGGCACAAGCAGCATGGAATACCATTGCTCCACCGCGATCATGATCGGCGCGGCCTAGGGCAACGCCATGCGGTTGATCATGTTTGCAGCCTTGACCTCAACGCTCGCGGCGTTGGCACCCGCGCTCGCCGCAAAAGATGATCAGCGCGCGGCAACCGTT
>JADYXV010000207.1 GCA_020853995.1 Novosphingobium sp. | reverse complement strand
GGCAAAGCTGCTGGTTGAAGCCGGGCGTGATCCGCCGCTGCGCCAGCTCAGAGCCGATGCCGTTCTCGCCGAAGCGCAGGCCGAAGAGGCACGCACCTTTGGCGAACTGCTTGCCGCGCGGCGCAGGATATCCGATCTGATCGGCAGCAGCGATCCTGAACTGACGGCTGCGTCGATCTATGATGAATCGCCGCCGATCTCCTTGCCGCCCGAAACCGACGCGATCGATGTTCAGCTCGTTACGGCGCAATGCAATGCCGCACAGGCCCGGATCGATCTTGCCAAGGCCGAGGGCGTTCCCGACGTGACGGTTGGCGGCGGGGTGCGCCGGGTCAACAATGGCGGCGATACTGGCTTCGTTGCAGGCATTTCGGTGCCATTGCCATTTCGCAATCGCAATCGGGGCAATATCGAAGCAGCTCAGTCCGAACGTCTGGCCTGTGATGCGGCGCTGGCCCAGGCCAGGCTCGATTCCAAGCGGGCGCAGCATGACGCCCGGATGTTGCTGGGTGCAGCCGATGCCCGGATCGGAGCGCTTTCCGGCCCAACGCTGGGCCAGGCTGACGAAGCCGTGCGAGTGGCCAAAATTGGCTACGGCGCAGGTAAATTCAGCCTTGTCGAACTGCTCGATGCCCAGGCCGCACTCAATTCCGTGAAACTTGCCTTGATCGAGGCCCGCCTCGATCGCGCCCGTGCGCTCGCCGCACTGATCCGCGCCCAAACGCGCGAAGAGGGTTGAATCATGACTGAACTTACAAACCGAACCAAACTTATCGCTGGCGCTGCGATTGCCGCGCTTATCCTGGGCGGCGGAGGCGTGATGCTGGGGCGCACGGTGTTCGCGCCGTCCACTGAAACTGCGCCAGCCGAAGCGGGCGAGCATGGCGAGGAGGAAGAGCACGGCCCCGAGGGATTCGTCGAGATGGACGCGGCGCGCATAACAGCGGCGGGCATTTTGACTGAGACGGTCAGCCCGGGCGGATTGGCGGCGGAAATCATCGCGCAGGGCGTGGTTGCGACCACCTCCGAGGGCGAAGCGGTGCTGACTGCGCGTGCCGACGGAGCGGTCATTCAGATCAACCAGCATCTTGGCGACAGCGTGCGCGCCGGTGAAACCATTGCACTGATCGATAGCCGCGAAGCTGCCACGCTGTCAGCAGACCGGAGCGCTGCAACCGCAAGGGTCAAGGCTGCGCGCGCAAATTACAACCGCGAACTTCGATTGTTCAAGGCTGGAGTAACAGCGCGACAGGATCTGGAAGCGGCCGAAGCATCATTGGCCGAGGCCGAAGCCGAACTGCGTAGGGCCACCAGCTCGGCCTCATCATCCAAACTGATGGGCGATGGCCGAACTCTGGCGATTGTCACCCCGATCACCGGGCGATTGACCCGCGTCGATGCGCGTCTTGGCGCTCATGTGCTGGCAGGAACGGACCTGTTTCACGTCTCCGATCCCAATCGCCTGCAAGTAAATGCTTCAGTACTCCCGGCGGATGCCCGGCGCGTCCGCGTAGGCGATACGGCGGTTATCGAGCTTGCGAATGGAGAAACACGGTTGGCAACGGTCCATTCGATCACGCCCGCCCTCGACGCACAAAGCAAGACGGCAACTCTGGTGCTGACCCCGCAAGGCGCGGCGCAACTGACCGCAGGGCAGGGCGTTCGCGTGCGCGTCCGTCCGGGCGGCCAGCCGAGCGATGGCCGGATGACGCTGCCCGAGGAAGCCGTCCAAACGGTTGAGGGCAAGAACATGGTGTTCGTGCGCGGCCCGAAGGGATTTCAGGCGACCGAAGTTGTGATCGGCGAGCGCAGCGGTGGGCGGATCGAAATCGTCAGCGGCCTCCCCGCTGGCACGGTCGTCGCAACCAAAGGCGCGTTCCTGCTCAAGGCCGAACTCGGCAAGGGCGAGGCGGAGCATTGAAATGATCGAGAAGCTATTAGACGCGGCGATCCGCTTCCGTTGGGGCGTGGTCGTTGTCACGCTCATCATTGCAGCCTTTGGTGCCGCGCAGCTTCTGAAGCTGCCGATCGATGCTGTGCCCGACATCACCAACAAGCAGGTGCAGGTGAATACCGTCGCGCCTGCCCTCGGTCCGCTCGACATGGAGCGGCTGGTTACCTTCCCGGTCGAAACCGCGATGGCAGGAATACCGGGGCTGGAAAGCTCACGCTCGATTTCGCGCAATGGATTTTCGCAGGTGACGGTCGTATTCGACGAAGGCGTCGACCTGTATTTTGCGCGCCAGCAGGTTGCCGAACGGCTGACCCAGGCGAAGGAAAGCCTGCCAGACGGCGTTGAACCGCAAATGGGTCCGGTGACGACGGGCCTTGGCGAAGTGTTGATGTATGTCGTCGAATTTGAACCGGTAGGGACGGCGAAGAACCCCAAAGTGGCAGGCAAACCGGGCTTCCAGCCCGATGGCTCCTATCTCACCACCGATGGCAATTCCTTGACTGACGATGTTTCCAAGCTCGCCTACTTGCGCACTGTGCAAGATTGGGTGATCCGGCCTCAATTGAAGACCGTTCAGGGCGTAGCCGGGATCGACAGTATCGGCGGCTATGAAAAGCAGTTCGTGGTCGAACCCGATCCGGCCAAACTCGCCACTTATCACATTTCCTTCTCTGAACTCGCCGAGGCGCTGGAAAAGGCTAATATCTCGGTCGGCGCGAACTTCGTCGAGCGTGGCGGCGAGGCGTTTTTGGTCAAGGCGGATGGCCGCATCCGCACGCTGGATGAGATCGGCCGCGCGACAGTGACCACACGCGGCGGTGTCGCGGTTGCGGTGCGCGATGTTGCCACTGTCCGCATTGGCGGCGAGCTGCGAACCGGTGCTGCTTCGGAAAACGGTAATGAAGTCGTCGTTGGCACCGCTTTGATGATCGCGGGTGGCAACAGCCGGATCGTCGCCAACGCCGTCGCAGAACGATTGGGCGAAGTCGCCAAAGCGATGCCGCCGGGGATCAAGATCAAGACCGTGCTGGATCGTTCCAAACTGGTCAACGCGACGATCTGGACGGTAGAGAAGAACCTACTCGAAGGCGCACTTCTGGTTATCGCGGTGCTGTTCTGGCTGCTTGGAAACATCCGCGCCGCCGCCATCGCCACGCTGGTCATCCCGATATCGTTCCTGATGATGGCGATGGGGATGAACGCCACCGGCACATCGGGCAATCTGATGAGCCTTGGCGCGCTCGATTTCGGGCTGATCGTCGATGGCTCGATCATTATCATCGAGAACTGTCTCAGACGTTTGGCCGAACGACAACATCATGAAGGGCGATTGCTGACACTGACCGAGCGGTTGCACGAGGTGTTTGAGGCTTCACGCGAGATGGTGCGGCCCACCATTTACGGACAGGCAATCATCTTCCTCGTCTTCGCGCCCTTGCTCACTTTCACCGGCGTCGAGGGCAAGATGTTCGGGCCAATGGCGATCACCGTGATGCTGGCTTTGGGCGGAGCGTTCATCCTGTCGCTGACCTTTGTGCCAGCGATGGTTGCGCTGCTCATTCGCGGCGAAGTGGCCGAGAAGGACGTCAAAGCCGTGGCGCTGGCCAAGGAACGTTACGTTCCCTTGCTCGACAAGGCCGTCGCGCGGCCCTGGCCGTGGATCGGTGCGGGCATCGGTGCGTTCGTGCTGGCGGGGCTGGTGTTCCTGATGCTGGGCCGCGAGTTCATCCCGCAGCTCGACGAGGGCGATATCGCGCTGCAAGGCATTCGTATCCCGTCGACTTCGCTGGGTCAGTCGTTGGCCTTGCAACGTCAGGTGGAAAAGGCCGCAATCACGCTGCCAGAAGTAGCCTATATGTTTTCGAAAACCGGGACGGCTGAGGTCGGCACTGATCCGATGCCTGCGAATATCTCGGATAGCTTTGTCACCCTCAAGCCTAAGAGCGAATGGCCCGCTGGCGTCACCAGCAAGGAACAGGTGATTGAGCGCCTTGAAGCCAAACTCAAACCCTTGGTTGGCAGCGCTTTCGAAATCAGCCAGCCAATCCAGCTGCGCTTCAACGAACTGATCGCCGGTGTGCGCGGCGATATTGCGATCAAGATCTATGGTGATGATCTCGAAGCGATGAGCGCGGTGGGTGCAAAGGTCGCGGCGGTACTGAGGACCGTTCCGGGCGCCGCCGACGTTAAGGTCGAGCAGACCGAGGGCTTTCCACAGCTCGACGTGAAGTTCGACCGCGATGCCATCGCGCGCTACGGACTATCCTTGCAGGATGTGACTGACACCGTGGCCGCTGCGCTTGGCGGCCGCGAGGCCGGGATCGTCTTTGAGGGTGACCGGCGGTTCGATATTGTTGTGCGCCTGCCCAATGCTGGCCGTAACGACCTTGAAGCAGTCGGCGCTCTACCGATCATGCTGCCGCAGGAAGGGGCATCCATTCCGCTGAGTGCCGTGGCCAGCGTCAGCTTCTCGGAGGGTCTCAACCAGGTCAGCCGCGACAATGGCCAGCGCCGCGTTGTGGTTCAGGCGAATGTGCGCGGGAACGACCTCGGCAGCTTCATCGCCGAAGCCCAGAGCAAGGTCGCAGCGCAAGTCCAGCTGCCGCCCGGCAGTGCGATCGAATGGGGCGGGCAATTCGAGAACCTGCAAGCCGCCTCGCAGCGCCTGTCGCTGGTAATCCCGATCGTGTTCGCGGCGATCTTCGGCATCCTGTTTGTCGCGTTGCGCGGGTTTCGGCCCGCTATCGCGGTCTACTCGGCAATCCCGTTGGGTCTGGCGGGCGGCGTGTTCGCGCTGGCATTGGCTGGTCTGCCCTTTTCGGTATCGGCAGCGGTGGGCTTCATCGTGCTGGCAGGTGTCGGCGTCTTGAACGGCCTGGTCGTTATGACGGCGATCAACCAGCGGATCGACGAAGGGCTGGCCGTTGCGCAGGCCATTGTGGAAGGCTCACTCGAACGCTTTCGGGCGGTTCTGATGACCGGGATCGTTCCTGCCATCGGCTTCGTGCCGATGGCGCTGGCGACGGGACAGGGCGCAGAGGTGCAGAAGCCGCTCGCCATCGTCGTGATTGGCGGACTGATTACCTCGACTATCCTGACGCTTTTCGTCCTGCCCGCGATCAGCCAGCTTTTGCTCAGGGGCAAGCACAAGCATCACGAAACAGGTGAGTACTCCGACGTCGATAAGCTCGGCAGCGAGCTTCCGGCGTAGAAAGGGCGGAATATGGAACAGAACCACGGTCATCCCCAAGATGACGCCAACACCGCCGACCACCGTGACGATGACGGCCACGGGCATGGCGGCGGCGATGAAACGGGCTTGCGCATTTTCCTGTTCGCCTGCTTGGTGGCGGCCATTGCCTATGGCGTTTCGTGGCTCCAACCCGAATGGTCGCGGTGGGCTTACGGCGTGGGCGCAGTGCTTTCGGTGGCACCCTTTGCTCGAACGGCATTCACCAAGGCGCTGAAGGGCCGCCCGTTCAGCATCGAAACCCTGGTAACAGTGGCGGTGCTGGGCGCGATTCCCATCGACGCCGGGGCCGAAGCGGTTGTCGTAGTGGCGCTGTTCTCGCTGGGCGAACTGCTTGAGGGTTTTGCAGCAGCCCGCGCGCGTTCGGGATTGAGCGCACTGGCCAAGCTGCTGCCATCGCAAGCCGTCGTCGAGGTCGATGGCGAGCGGCGCACTGTGGATGTCACAACGCTGAACATCGGGGCGATCATGCTGGTTTCTGCGGGAGACCGGATCGCCGCCGATGGCCGCATCATCAATGGCAGCTCCGCGCTCGACGAAGCAGCGATCACGGGAGAATCGCGTCCCGTTGAAAAGACGGTTGGTGCCGATGTCTTTGCGGGATCGATCAACGGCGATGGCACGCTGAAGATCGAAGTGACAAAAGACGCATCGAACAGCGTGGTCGCCAGGATCGGTGATCTTGTGGCGCAGGCTCAGGCGACGACTGCACCGACCGCCCGCTTCATCGACAATTTCAGCAGCTGGTACACGCCTGCCGCGATCATCCTGGCGACGCTGATTGCCTTGGTGCCACCGTTGGCCTTTGGGGGCGAATGGGCCACCTGGACCTACCGCGCGTTGACGGTGCTTCTGATTGCCTGTCCCTGTGCGCTGGTGCTTTCAACACCTGCCGCGATTGCCACCGGCATTGCAACGGCGGCGCGCAGCGGCATCTTGATCAAGAGCGGCGAAGCACTGGAACAGCTCGCCAAGATCGGCATCGCCGCCTTTGACAAGACCGGCACGCTGACGCGCGGACATCCGGTTGTCACCGATGTCGCAGGTCCGGACACGCTGGAATTGGCCGCGGCAATCGAGACCGGATTGACGCATCCGGTCGCCAAGGCGATCGTTACCGAAGCAGAGCGGTTAAAAGTAGCCGTGCCCAAATCGGCCGATGTCACGATAAAGCAAGGCCAGGGCGCGGTCGGTATGGTTGGCGGCAAGCAAGTGGCGCTGTTCAGCCCGCGCGCGGCGGGTTCGCTAAGCGCAGACGTAGCAGCAAGCATTGATACGCTCGAACGCGCGGGCAAAACGGTCGCGGTGTTGCTGGTGGACGGCAAATATCAGGGTCACATCGCGGTTCGCGATGAAGCACGCGACGATGCCAGACCCGCCATTGCCGCGCTCAACGCGCTTGGCATTCGATCACTGATGCTCAGTGGTGACAATCAGCGCACAGCAACGGCGGTTGCGCAAGGGCTGGGCATGGAGGCCGAGGGCGAGTTGATGCCAGCCGACAAGCTCAAACGGATCGAAGCCCTCAAAGCCGAAGCGCCGGTCTTGATGGTGGGTGACGGTGTCAACGATGCTCCCGCGCTTGCCACCGCTACACTTGGTCTGGCCATGGGAGGCGGCACCGATGTCGCACTCGAGACTGCCGATATCGGCCTGCTCAAAGATCGCTTGTGGGGCGTGCCAGATGCCATCCGGCTCGCCCGCAAGACCCGCAACACGATCTTCGCCAACATTGTCATCGCGGTCGGTCTCAAGCTCGTGTTTCTAGTACTTGCCGTCTTCGGCATCACCAATTTGTGGACCGCCATCATCGCCGACACGGGGGCGACGATTCTGGTTACGTTCAATGCACTGCTGCTGTTCTGGACGTTCCAGCCAACGGCGGTGGAAGAACGTCACACCGCCAGCCCGAGGGCTTGAACATGGGCGCAGGACATAGCCACGCTGACGCCGGACACGGAACACCGGGGCATAGTCACGGCGCGGGGGCGAGTACAAAGCGGCTCGCAATCGCGCTCGGCCTGACCACCACATTC